>CANHNT010000188.1 GCA_947461985.1 Bacteroidota bacterium
TTAAATACCAACCAAAAAAATAATAATATAGTAATCAACAGTCTTACATTTGCGACGAAACAACTATTTTGTATGTCCATTAATTTCGAAAATACTGAAATCGCATTCTCTTCTCAAAGCAATTCTGAATTAAAGCAAGCTCACTTTCTTTTTTCAGCAATGGGTAGTCCTTTGTTGACTAAAATTGGAATTCACTGTACCAATTTGGCATTTAAATTTCATTTGCCTATAAAAGGGGTTGTAAAATCTACTATTTTTAAGCAATTTTGCGGTGGTGAAACACTGGAAGAGGCCGATGTGACAGCACAAAAGCTCAATCAATTTGGTGTAGATGTGATTATGGATTATGGGGTAGAAGGGAAAAGTGACGAATCTTTTTTTGATGCTACTGTTGATGATTTTATTAAAACCATTCATTTTTCGAAGGATAAAAAATACATTCCTTTTATCAGTATGAAAATTACTGGTTTTTGCCGTTTTGAATTATTGGAAATGGTGCAAGATGGCAAAACGTTATCTGCCGAATTGCAACAAGAATTTGAACGTGTTTGGACGCGTGTTGATAAAATTTGTAAGCAAGCACATGACTGTAATAAAATGATTTTAATTGATGCTGAAGAATCATGGATTCAACAACCAATTGATGATTTGGCTAATGCTATGATGGAAAAATATAATAAAGAAAAGGTGGTTGTTTTCAACACCTTTCAATTATATTGTCATGATCGATTTGAATATTTAAAAACTTCATTTAATTTAGCTCAACAAAAAAACTTTTTATTAGGAGCAAAATTAGTTCGTGGTGCATATATGGAAAAAGAAAGAGCAAGAGCGGCTCAATTAAACTATGCATCTCCAATTCAAGCAGACAAAGCATCTACAGACAATGATTATAATTTAGCTGTTGAATTTTGTTTGAATAACATTCCTATTATTTCTGTTTTTATTGGAACTCATAACGACAATAGTTGCTTGTTAGCCACCCAAAAAATGGAACAATTATCGATTTCTAAAAACACAAATAATGTTCATTTTTCTCAATTATTTGGAATGAGCGATAATATTTCATTTAATTTAGCAAAGGAAGGCTATCATGTTTCTAAATATTTACCCTATGGTCCTGTTGAAGATGTTATTCCTTATTTAATGCGTCGTGCACAAGAAAATACATCTGTTGCAGGACAAACCGGTCGTGAGTTGGCATTAATTACAAAAGAATTAAAACGACGTAAGAATTAATTGTTAATTGTAAATGAAAGAGGAAAACATCATAAAGAAGAAAAGTTATTTATTTGCAGTGAGGATCATTAGGTTGTTTCAATATCTTACAACTACAAAAAAAGAATTTATTTTAAGTAAACAATTGTTACGAAGTGGAACTTCAGTTGGAGCAAATGTAAGAGAATCAGAACATTCAGAAAGTAATGCTGATTTTATTCATAAATTTGCGATTGCTCAAAAGGAAATAAATGAAACAATTTATTGGCTAGAATTATTACAAAATACAGAATATATTTCTCAAAAGGAATTTGATAGTATCATTTTAGATGCGAATGAAATTATTAGAATAATAACAAGCATCATTAAAACATCCAAATTAAAGAATAAATAATTTTTCATCATTAATAATTTACAATTTATCATTAATAATTCTATAAATACAATCGTCGCGCTCTCCACTCCTCAAGGTGAAGGAGCCATTGGCGTAATTCGTTTGAGCGGAGAAAATGCCATTCAAATTGTTGATTCCATTTTTGAAGGGAAGAAAAAATTAATGGATGTAAAAAGTCATACCATTCATTTTGGGAAAATACAAACTCCCTCTCTTAATGGAGAAGGGTGGGGTGAGGTAATAGATGAAGTGGTGGTTTCAATTTACAAAAATCCACATTCATATACGGGTGAAGATGTGGTGGAAATTTCCTGTCATGGTTCAAAATTTATTATTCAAAAAATAATGGAATTGTGCCAACAACAAGGTGCCAAATCGGCTAAACCAGGGGAGTTTACGCAACGTGCTTTTTTAAATGGTAAATTAGATTTAAGCCAAGCCGAATCAGTAGCAGATATTATTGCTGCTGAAAATAAAGTGCAACATGAAATGGCGTTCAATCAAATGAGAGGAGGTTATTCTGCCATCATTGAAGGGTTGAGAAATGAGTTGATTGAGTTTGCTGCATTAATCGAATTAGAATTAGATTTTTCTGAAGAAGATGTTGCATTTGCCGATCGAGAAAAATTTAATTTATTAATTCAAAAAATAAAATCAACAGTTACTAATTTGATACAATCTTTTGAATTAGGAAATGTATTAAAAAATGGAATTCCTGTGGCAATAGTAGGAGAGCCCAATGTTGGAAAATCTACCTTGTTGAATGTACTTTTAAACGAAGAAAAAGCCATTGTAAGTGATATTGCAGGCACTACCAGAGATTTTATTGAGGATACATTAATTATTGACGGAGTACAATTTCGATTTATAGATACGGCTGGAATTCGAGAAACCAAAGATACGTTAGAGGCTATTGGAATTGAGCGTTCCTATCAAAAAATGAAGTCGGCAAAAATAGTTTTATATTTAGCAGACATTCAAAAAGAGCATAAAGAAATTATTGAAGATTTTAAATTGATGGCAATAAATAAAAATCAAAAATTCATCATTCTTTTAAACAAATTTGATAAAGTTTCATCGTGCAATGCCATTGATATTGAAGAAGCCATTGAAACATTAACTCATCAAAAAACAATTGTAATTTCAGCTGCTGAAAATAAAAATATTGACAAATTGCAAGCTGAGTTATTAAAAATAGTTCAAAATGAAAAGATGAATTTTGATGGCATTATTGTAACCAATGCAAGACATATCAATGCATTGAAGGATACATTAATCCATTTAAATCAAATTGAAATTGGGATGAATCAACATATCAGTGGTGATTTTCTTTCGATTGATATTCGGATGGCGTTGCAATCATTAGGTGAAATAACGGGCGCAGTAGAGTTAGATCGAGATATTTTAGGAACTATTTTTGGTAAGTTTTGTATCGGAAAGTAACCACCGAAAAACAAACAAACACCATACCCATACCTATTCGAAAAATATGATAACGCTATCCAAAAAGATGAATTAAGATATATTAAATTTGGTTCACGAGATGATTTATGTTTCCCAGTAGGTAAAAAATAAATCTTAAAATAGGTAATATTGTAGAGAATAGCGTTCGTTTTATTGCCACTTTGTAGTCTAAATTTATGCAATATTCATTTTGTCATTTTATCCATCAATAAATTGATTCGGGCTTAAAACAAAAACTTCAGTTGATTCGGCCGTCTTACTTAGCGGATTGATTTTTTCATACTCAAAAAAAAATCAACTATCATATATTTTTGCAACTGACGAATCGGTCTTAAACATGAATATAAAATTATAATAATAAAATATTTATCATGTTATTATTACATACAAATATTTTATTATACATTTGTATTATGAAAAACAATATATTATGAAATTAAAAAATTTACACATTAAAAAGCTTAACTTAGGTGTGACATCTATTTTAGCTAAATTCTTGATGCTTTTTATGTTGTTCGCATTTTCTATAAAAATGTCAGCACAGCAAGTAACAATGGATTTTGTATGGGTACCATCTGCCCAAACGACTACAACAGCTGATTTTGATGTAGTATTAAGGAATACGGGTGCAACAACTTTGAAGTTTAATGGGATTATCATTAGAAGTGTTGCGCATACGCTTAATTCTACGATTTTAACAGGTGGTGTAGGAACTATAAGTTGGGCTTCAGTTGCAGGAACAGCCCCTGCTAATGGAACAGTAACTGGTAATCAATGGAATAACTGGCCTAACTTGTCTACTAACTTAGGTTATACAGCTTCTACTAGAATTATGAATTATAGTTCAAACAACGTATTTTTTACGAATGCTACAGCACCTACGATTCCTACTGGATCAGGTGTAAATATTGGACGTTTTCGTTTAACAGTTACTGGTGGAACTTTTGTTTCAGGAGCTCAATTTGGATTTACTTGGGCTTCAACAGCAGCAGTCATTGCTTATGTTGGAACTGCAACAACAACAACTTCATTAGCAACAGCAGGAACAAATAAAATTGTAACCACTTCTGCTTCACAACCCTTAAATCCAGTTTCAGATCCGATAGGAACTATTTCAGGAAATTCGACTGTATGTACAGGATCATCAGCCAATATTGCTGTAGCAATTACAGGAGGAACATCCCCTTATACAGTAGTTTATGGAGATGGAACAAATTCATTTACCCAAA
>CANHNT010000189.1 GCA_947461985.1 Bacteroidota bacterium
TATGGAACGTAGCATAAATTACTAGAACAAAAAGAAATACAATTCTTCTCGTTATCATTTATATTTTAAGAAAAATAAATATAGGATTAAATATAAGCACGGAATGTATGTGTTGAAGCAGATTTTCTTAGATTTTGAAGTTTTTCAACAATATTTAAATGGATTTACAAAAAAATAATACCCAACTTTCAAAAAAGGTTTTACTTTTAGCGAAAATATATACATGCGTAAATTTTCAATAATCGTTTTAGTCATATTTAGTTTAGCCATAAAAGGGAATGCACAAGAGAAAAACTTAATTTCAGTAGGATTTTATAATCTCGAAAACTTTTATGATACATTAAATGACCCTAATACAGATGATGATGAGTTTACGCCAAATGGTGCAAATGCCTATACGCCAGAAGTGTTTAAAAAGAAAATTCAAAATCTTTCGGATGTAATTTCTCAAATGGGAATGGATAAATCAAAAGATGGAATGGCATTTTTTGGAGTTGCAGAAATAGAAAATGCATCTGTATTAAAGGCTTTATGCAATAGTCCCAAATTAAAATCAAGAAACTTAAAAGTAGTTCATTTTGAAGGGCCTGATGGACGAGGTGTAGATTGTGGATTTATTTACAACCCAAAATTGTTTAAAGTCTTATCATCTGAATCATTAACAGTGCCAGTAGATACAGGGGATAGACCTACTCGTGATGTATTGCATGTAGTAGGTATTTTGGTGACAGATACCGTTCATGTTTTTGTAAATCACTGGCCATCTCGTAGAGGTGGAGAAGCAGCCACTCGAGAAAAACGTAAAACTGCTGCTGGCGTGAGTAAAAAAGTAATTGATTCTTTAATGGCAATCAATCCGAACACGAAAGTGTTTGATATGGGCGATTTAAATGATGACCCTATTAACAAAAGTTTGACGGAAGTATTGCAAGCAAAAGGGAAAATGGAAGATGTAAAAGCAGGAGGTATGTTTAATCCTTGGATGTCTTTCTATAAAAAAGGGTTAGGTTCAATGGCTTATAATGATGCTTGGAGTTTATTTGATCAATGCATCATTTCTTATGGATTAATTAATCAAGAAAATAAAGGATTGGTTTATGATCATGCAGAAGTGTTTAGTCGCTCTTTCATGGTAGAAAAATTTGGACAATACAAAGGTTATCCAAAAAGAAGCTACAGTGGTGGCAATTGGAATGATGGCTACAGCGATCACTATCCTACCATCATTTTCTTAAAATCTAAATAGTTTTTCATGAGAAGTATCTGTATATTTATATTGGTTTTGTTTAGTGATATTAGCGAAGCGCAAATAAAAAAGACTTACGAGAACAAGTCTCCTAATTTTTCAGTAAAATATCCCGATGATTGGAAAAATAAAGTAAAAGAAGGAGGACGAGTTTTTTTTACTTCGCCTGTGGAGTCTGATCAAGATACTTTCAGTGAGAATATTAACATTGGATATCGATTAAATAAAGATAAATCTAATATTGCAGATTTAGGTAATCAATATGAATCCTTGGTAGAATATATCAAACCCAGTTTCAATGATTTTAAATTAATTAGTCATGAAGTGCTGAAAGTGAACAATGAAAAAGTTTTAGAATTAGCATATGAAGGAAAGTTGAAATCGCAAGAAACCATATTATTACATTTTACACAACGGTTTTCATTTAACAACGGTTATTTGTTTACTTTAACTTTAACCGAATTAGCTGGAGTGAATAAATGGCATACGAAAGCTGTGGAAATTATGAATAGCTTAAAGTTTAACTAAATATTTTTAGGTAAACTTTTTCTTAAATGACCTTAGATTTCGTATAAGATAAAATTTAGAAGTAGAATTATATAACCTTAATTGTTCTATATTCACTTGTTTAATGACTCGAAATCTATTAATTATTAGCTAAAGCACCACTTTTCCACATTCTATTTTTTCATTAAAAAATACTACTCAAAACACTATTATTTTCGTACATTTGACCTTCATATTTTAATATAAATGGAGAACGAAAATCAAGAACAAAATTTACCTGAAGAACAAAATGATAAAATCATTCAAGTAAACATTGAAGAGCAAATGAAATCGTGCTACATCGACTACTCAATGTCGGTTATTGTAGGACGTGCTTTACCTGATGTGAGAGACGGTTTAAAACCCGTTCATCGCCGTGTATTATTTGGAATGAGCGAATTAGGAAATACGTTTAATAAACCCTATAAAAAGTCTGCCCGTATTGTGGGTGAGGTTTTAGGTAAATATCATCCTCATGGCGATACCTCCGTGTACGATACGATGGTTCGTATGGCACAACCTTGGAGTTTGCGATATATGATGATTGATGGACAAGGAAACTTTGGATCGGTAGATGGTGATAGTCCTGCAGCGATGCGTTATACAGAGGTGCGTATGCAAAAAATTGCAGAAGCCATGATTGAAGATATTGACAAAGAAACAGTTGATTTTCAAAACAATTTTGATGATACGTTAAAAGAACCTACCGTATTACCTTCAAGAATTCCTCAATTAATTGTCAATGGAGCGTCGGGAATTGCTGTAGGAATGGCTACCAACATGATGCCTCATAATTTGAGCGAAACCATTGATGGAATTTGTGCCTATATCGAAAATAAAGAAATCACGATAGAAGAAATTACTAAATATATTAAAGCGCCCGATTTCCCTACCGGAGGAATTATTTACGGAATGGAAGGTGTTAAACAAGGTTTTGAAACAGGTCGTGGTAGAGTCGTGGTGAGAGGTCGTTTAAATATAGAAACCAACAAAAATGGCAGTGAAAGTATCATCATTTATGAATTGCCTTATCAAGTAAATAAAGCGGTTTTACATCAAAAAATTGCGCATTTAGTCAATGATAAAATCATTGAAGGTGTACGAGACGTGAGAGATGAAAGTGATCGAGATGGAATGCGCTTAGTGATTGACTTAAAGAAAGATGGGATTGCAAACGTAATCGTTAATCAGTTATATAAATACACGGAAGTTCAAACGTCTTATGGTATCAATAATGTTGCCTTGGTGGATGGTCGTCCTCGAATATTAAATATTAAAGACTTAATTTCTGAATTTGTAAAATTCCGTCATGAAGTTGTTGTTCGTCGTGCAAAATTTGAATTAAGAAAAGCAGAAGAAAGAGCGCATATTTTGGAAGGTTACATGAAAGTAATTGCAACCAAAGATGCGTTAGACAAAGCGATTAGAATTATTCGTGAAAGTGAAACGCCAGATGTTGCTCGAGAAGGTTTAATGACTGAATTTGAATTGAGTGAAATTCAAGCAAAAGCTATATTGGAGCTTCGTTTAAGAACATTAACGGGTCTTGAAATAGATAAAATTAGAGAAGAGTATGATGCCATTATGAAAATCATTACTGATTTAAAAGAGTTATTAGGCAATGAAGATTTACGTTATGCATTAATCAAAGAAGAATTATTAGAAGTAAAAAAACGCTTTGGTGACGAACGAAAATCTCATATCGAATATTTAGCCAATGAAATCAGCATTGAAGATTTAATTGAAGATGAAGATGTCGTGATTACGGTGTCACATTTAGGCTATATTAAACGAACATCTGCATCCGAATACCGAACGCAACGTCGTGGTGGAAGAGGTGCAATGGGAGGCAAAACGCGTGATGAAGATTATATTGATCAATTATTTATTGCGTCTACACATGCTACATTATTGTTCTTTACCGACAAAGGAAGGTGCTATTGGTTAAAAGTATATGAAATTCCAGAAGGTGAAAAAAGTGGAAAAGGAAGAGCAATTCAAAACTTGTTGCAATTGCCTCCTGATGAAAAAATAAAAACCATTTTAAACGTTAAAAGTTTAACAGATGAAGAATACGTAAAAGGACACTATATTGTACTTTGTACCAAACAAGGAATTGTGAAAAAATCTACGTTAAAAGATTTTTCACGTCCACGTCAAAATGGAATCAATGCCATCACAATTAATGAAGGAGATACCTTGTTAGAAGCCTCATTAACAGATGGCAATTCATACATCATGTTAGCGATAAAATCAGGTAGAGCAATTCGTTTTATTGAAGAAAAAGTTCGTCCTACAGGTCGTGGTGCTATTGGTGTTACTGGGATTGAAGTAGATGATTTAACAGACGAAGTAGTAGGGATGGTTTGTGTGAATAGAGAAGACAAAACAAAGACTATTTTAGTTGTTTCAGAAAAAGGAATTGGGAAACGAACCAACCTCGATGAATACAATGAAGAAACCAAAGCATGGGAAGAAATTTATAGAATCA
>CANHNT010000190.1 GCA_947461985.1 Bacteroidota bacterium
AAATCAATTCCTTCTTTATACATTTCCCAAAGCGGACTCATTTCACGTAATTTATTTACTGTATCCGTAACGGCTTTAATTGTGTAATCTACTTCTTCTTCTGTAGAAAAACGACTTAATCCAAAACGCAATGAGCTATGCGCTAAATCATCACCCAAACCTAATGCTTTTAGTACATAAGAAGGCTCTAACGATGCCGACGTACAAGCACTTCCACTGCTTAACGCAATATATTTATTAATACCCATCAACAAACCTTCACCTTCAACATGTTTGAATGAAATATTGGCAACGTGCGGTAAACGATTTGTTTTGTGCCCATTTAAATAGCTTTCTTCAACTTGCATTAAACCATTTTCTAATCTATCCCGAAGTTTAACAATGCGCTCTGTATCGGCTTGCATTTCATTCATACAAATTTCACAAGCTTTACCAAAACCTACAATTCCTGGCACATTTAACGTACCACTTCTCATGCTACGTTCGTGTCCACCACCGTCCATTTGGGCAGTCACTTTTACACGAGGATTTTTACGACGAACATACAATGCACCTACTCCTTTTGGACCATACATTTTATGTGCTGTGAAAGCCATTAAATCAATGCCATCTTTGTTTACATCCACAGGAATTTTTCCTACAGCTTGCACACCATCAGTCATCACTAAAACACCATGTTTTCTACAAATAGCAGAAATTTCACGCATCGGATTTACCGTACCAATTTCATTATTGGCATACATAATCGCTACTAAAATAGTTTTAGGCGTAATGGCTTTTTCCAATTCAGCTAAATCAATCATACCTTCTGCATTCACTTCAAGGTAAGTAACTTCTGCACCTTGTTTTTCTAAATGTTTGCAAGTATCTAAAACGGCTTTATGCTCAATGGTTGTTGTAATAATATGATTCCCTTTTGAAGCATACATTTCATAAACACCTTTAATTGCTAAATTATCTCCTTCAGTAGCGCCTGAAGTGAATATAATTTCTTTCGGATCAGCACCAATTAATTTGGCTACTTGTTCACGAGCATAATCTACAGCCTCTTCAGCCACCCAACCAAATGAGTGATTTCTACTGGCTGCATTACCAAAATTTTGGGTAAAGTAAGGGACCATTGTCTCAACCACTCTTGGATCGCAAGGTGTAGTGGCATTATTGTCTAAATAAATAGGGAAGTTCATATTTTTTAATATTTTATGAAATAGTGATTGCTATTTCTTTTTTTTCAGTCTGGCAAATATATCGATAAAAAGCATTTTTTATGAATTTTATCTTTTGAACCTACATAAGTTTCAGTTATAGGATGTAGTTTTGTTTATCAAAAAAATTGATAGGTATGGAACATATTGAACACATAGGAATTGCCGTAAAATCGTTAGCAAAGTCGATTCCTTTATTTGAAACATTGCTGAATACTACTTGCTACAAAACAGAGTTAGTAGAAAGTGAACAAGTCAATACCGCTTTTTTTCAAACAGGAGAATCAAAAATAGAGTTGCTTGAAAGTATGAAAGAAGACGGAGTAATCGCAAAATTTATTGAGAAAAAAGGCGAAGGCATTCATCATATTGCGTTTAATGTTACTGACATTCGTGCAGAAATGAAGCGTTTACAAGCAGCAGGTTTTATTCTTTTAAACGAGGAGCCTAAAAAAGGGGCTGACAATAAATGGGTTTGTTTTTTGCATCCCAAAGGCACAAATGGTGTTTTGGTAGAGCTTTGCATGGATAATTCTTCCGTGACTGCCAAGGGAGATTTATAATAAAAAATGGACCCTTTCGAGTCCATCTTTTTGTTTTCACAATAAAACAAATGGGGGATAAAAAATCACGATGAATATATTGCTTCCAATTCATGACGAAATGAGTTTGTGGTTTGTGAGTAAAAATGAAATTATTTTCGAAAATTTTTAACTAGAAAAACAATCATTGTTATCTTTAAAAAATAACCATTTTAGCTCGTTTGGACTTTAGCCAACTTCGCACAATATCATCACAGTCGGGATAGTAGGTTTTTGAGTGGGTAAATTCATATAAATCATCTTGATTAAAAATCTGCGCAGATTCATCGATATAGCCAAAGCCATGAAACTGATAATCTCGAATCCAAACAAACGATTTTTCCTCTGGCGTTCTGCCAATATCTAAAATCATAAAGTCTTTTTGAGAAAATAAAATTGCTTGTAAAAGTTGTTTTGCCCGAGCATTATAATCATTTATCGATTCTTGCTCAGCACAAATTCCCCTGCATTTTTTTATTTGATGATTAAAACAAATACTCGTTTCAGAGGCTAAACCACAATATTTCAAACATAATTCTTTTTCATCAATCCATTTTTCTAAACGTTCACGTGCTGTGCCATAATTCGTAAACGAAAGTAATGCTGGTCTGTCTTCATCGTAATTGACAATTTCGAACGTAAGAATTCCTTTTTCATTTTCAAAGTGAACAATGCTGTGCGTAAAAACATCGACTTTGCTTTTTTTATTATAAAAAGGTTTGTGTTTTTTTATTTCTTCGGACTCTTTTAATAATGAAATTAATTCACTGCCCGTTTCCACAAAATCTACATTGGTCAATTCATTCAGCATGGTTTTCATCTTCTTAATATCTGTATTGAAATGGCTCACAGCTCGGCTATACATATTGATGCTTTTACCAATGTATATAATATTTCCTTCTTTGTTATAGAAATAATATACACCACAAGTATCGGGTAATTTATTAAGAATATATTTTTTAATCGCATCGATTCGGGTAGACATAATTTGCTCGATGGATGCAGATTTGTAGGTAGGGTTTTGAGTTTTTAATTGCAATAAAATATCAAATAATTTAGCGGTGGCTATTGCATCACCTTCGGCTCTGTGTCTATCAAAAATTTCAATTCCGATAGATTCACAAAGATTTCCAAGACTATATGATTTTTTACCTGGCATTAATTTACGACTCAATTTTACCGTGCAAAGTGTATCCCGTTTAAATTTATAACCCAATGAAGCAAATTCTTCTTTTACAAAATTGTAATCAAATGAAGAATTGTGTGCAACAAAAATTTTGCCTTCTGTAAATGCAATAATATCTTTTGCTACCTCATGAAAACGAGGTGCATCTTTTACCATTTCATTGGTAATGCCAGAAATATTAGTGAAAAATCCCGAAATATAACAATCAGGGTTAATAAGTGTTGAAAATTTATCAACCACAGAAATTCCATCATGCACCAAAATACAAATGTCAATTATTCTGCCTTTTTGAAAAGCAAATTTGGCTCCACACGTTTCAATATCTACAATGGCAAACATAGTTTCAAAAGTATGTAAATTTAAAAATTTAAAAAAAGAATTTTTCTATATTTATACATTAGTTTTGTTTGTTACAGCATTTAAATTATGAATTTAACAAATACATTTCTGTACATATCTTTTTTTGTTTTGAGTTGTATTTTAAATAAAAATATTAACGCTCAAGTGCCTGGATATCTTGGAAAAACATTTTCAATTCAAATTGATTTAAATACTGAGCCTGCTTTAAATGGTCCTACTCAAAGTAATAATGGGCTAAGTAATAATTTGTTTGGATATAAAGAAAAAAAAATGGACTTAAGTTATAGAGTAGGATGTACTCTTTCAAAAGCAATTTCAAAAGCAACTAATTTAATTTTGGAATGTGATAATTTCAAAACGGGTTTACGCGAAAAATATATCTCCCTTACTGGTGGAAATAAAACAATTGGAAGTGATTTCTATTATGATTTACATGATTGTTTTCATTTAATCAATGTAAAATCGGTAGGCATTGGCGCGCAATTTTTTTCTTATAATAAAAGAGGTGCAATTGCTCCCCTCGGTTTTTATTTAGCACCAAGTATTGGAATTTCATTAGTTACTGGTGAAATTATAGATAGAAATTCAAAAATTAATGCACTATCAAATGGAATAATTAACCCATTTCCCATATCTCAAAATTCTAAACTTGGATATATTAAATTTGAACTAGGGAAAAATTACATTGTTGCTGACAGAATAATAATTAATTTCTCTGTAAATACTAAGTTATATTCTACTTTAATTACTACTTCGAAACCAAAAGTGTTGTCTGAAAACTATAGTGCAGAATATAAATATGATGAAGTTTTAGATGAAAAAATAAATCAAAAAAGTTTTGATTATAAATTGATGAAGAGGTTATTTGCACATGATTTTTTTTCTGGAAAGATTGGAATTGGATTTTTAATTTTTTAAAATGAAGAAATATATAATATTAATAA
>CANHNT010000191.1 GCA_947461985.1 Bacteroidota bacterium
AGAAGATTTGCTGGGTCTACATTAAAAGAAGTTTATGTGTCTGCTAATTACACAGGTGATGTTGCAACTGCAACGTGGGCTCCTTTAAACGTTTCAAATTTTGCAACATTGGATACTACAGGTTGGAATGCATTTAACAATACTTCATTAATGACTTATAAAGCAGCTAATTTTCACTTTGCTTTTAAATACACTGCAACTGTAACTGCTGCTTCTGATGAATTGACAATTGATGATGTAACAATCACTGATGGTCCAGTTAGCACAAGCTCTATTCAATTAGAAAATATGAATGTAGCCGTTTTAGGAACTGCGAATGATGGCGTATTAAATATTGCAATTGATGCTAAGGCAACATCTATATATTCTTTAAGAATTACAGATGTTTTAGGAAATGTAATTTACAACGGTGCTATCAATGCAACTATTGGAAAAAATAAATATTCAATTCAATTACCTGCTGTTTCTAATGGCGTTTATGTAATGACTATCGGGAATACCACTTCAAGAGGTTCCGTTAAATTTACTAAACAATAGTTGAACACAATAAATTAATAAAATATACGTTAAAATAAAACCGTCTTTAAGGCGGTTTTTTTTATATATTTATACTTTTAAAAACGTGATTAAGAAATACCTCAATTGGAAAAATTTATTAGTAATGATTGCAGTGTTGATCGCACTCACTGCATTGTACTTTGCCAATAATTTAACTAAAAAATTAGCACACGAGGAACGTAAAAAAGTAGAAATTGTGCAGCAAGCATTTGAAATTGTGGCTAAAGAAAACAGCGGCGATTTAACACTTGCGTTTACATTAATCAATTCAAATGAAACGATTCCATTAATTAATACCGACTCTAAAGACAATATCATTAACATCAATAATATTGATACGATTTCAACTAAAGATGGAGAAAAAAATAGCCATTTTTTAAAAGAAAAATTGGCAGAATTGAAAGCATTACATCCTCCAATCATTATTAAAATTTCTGACACCGAAAAACAATTTGTCTATTATGGCGAATCCGAATTATTGAAACAATTGCGACTATTTCCTTACATTTTATTAATCATTCTTTTTTTATTTTTAATCATTGTGATATCATTTATATCATCTAATAATCGACAAATTCAAGATCGGGTATGGGTAGGCATGAGCAAAGAAACTGCGCATCAGCTGGGCACTCCTTTAACCTCTCTTGTAGCTTGGATTGAGTATTTAAAAGATGCCGAAATAGAAAAGCCTGCATTAGTAGAAATGCAAAAAGATGTGGAGCGTTTAAAATTGATTGCAGATAGATTCTCAAAAATTGGCAGTGTACCCCAATTGCATCAAGAAATTTTACAAACTCGACTACATGAAATTGTAGGCTATATGCAAAAACGGGCCTCCAAAAACATTTCCTTTTCAATAAATTCAAATAAAGAAGATATTTTAGTGGTTATTAGCGGTCCTTTGTTTGATTGGGTGATTGAAAATTTAATCCGAAACGCATTGGATGCCATGGACGGAAAAGGCTCAATAGCCATAAATATACAAGATGAAATTACGCAAACCATCATTGACGTTACCGATACCGGAAAAGGGATTTCACAAAGCAATATCAAAAAAGTATTTAAACCTGGTTTTTCAACCAAAAAAAGAGGCTGGGGCTTAGGCCTTTCCTTAGCCAAACGCATCATGTCTGAATATCATTATGGGGATATTTTTGTCAAAAAATCAGAATTAGGGAAAGGCACCACCTTTAGAATTATTTTAAAACGATAAAATAATATTTTTTAGTTGTTCGTCTTTAGTATATTTTTGAAAAAATTAATGATTAATAATTTATCATTAAAAAAGAAATGCATGGGTGGCGAAACTGGTAGACGCGCTACCTTGAGGTGGTAGTGTTCGCAAGGACTTGGGAGTTCGAATCTCCTCTCGTGCACAAATGAAAGGAAACAATTTTGTTTCCTTTTTTTGTTTTTATATTTGGGTATGTATGCGCCTGCTTTCCCTCCACAACTGGTTGATAAAAATGAGGTAGAAGCCTCTAAACTATTTTGGGAAAATCATGTGTTTATAAAAAAACCATTTTTATAAAATCATATGTTATTAACCTAGTTGTAATTAATAAAAATAGATCTATTATTTCTTCCCAATAACTTTTTGGATTCTATTTTTAGAATCCATACTTACGTTGCATTGTTTAGCATAATTTTTCCAATTATAAATTACCTCTTGAACCTGATCAATAATAGCATTTGCATTTTTTATTTTGAAATAATTTGCTAATTCCATTAAGTGTTGTTTAGTTGGATTGGCACTTTCTCCGCTTATCATAGTACTATGCATGCCATGTCCTGAACTTGAAAACGTTAAGTCATAAGCTGGGGCAACTTTCCAATGTCCAGTTTCGTTCATCAAAAATGAAATGTTTTTACTGTGGTCATCTCTATTGTGCGCAAACAAATTAAAAGCAGCTAAACGCAATATTTTTTCGTAAGCAGACACATCTCTTTCCAATCTGAAAGCACAATCCATAATATGTCCATAATCTAAATTACTTAATCTGAAATTATCATGCATTATTCCAGCGGCAGAATGCATGTGCAAACGATTATTACCAATTCTATCAAAACGTTTCGTGCCAAAATATACCTGACCAGATTTGCCTTTAAAAAGTTTACACTCACTCATTTCAATGCCTGCATCAATTGCCATTTTATAATAAGCAAATTCAATATTAGCGATATCAGCTTTGTCAGAAGATGATGGAAATTTTATGATCCAATGCTCATAACCAATTGGCAAATCTTTTTCTGTACCAATGATATGTTGTGTTTTAGGATTGTAGCCCACTAATATTTTTGGACGAGCACCACCTGAAGAACCACCAAGAATATATAATTCATCAAGAATTTCCGTAGCTGTTCCTGAAATAATTTGATGAGTTGCCTTTGCAATTTTATCTAATTCAAATTCAAATTCAAATTGTTTATGGATTCCATCATCTATTTCGGGTTTATATATTAATGCACCCATTCCTTTGCTTCCTACAAATGCCAAACGGTCAAGCATGGTCATATTACTTATATCAATTCCCTTTGCCGTCAATGCTCTATCCAATAATAATTTGCCCCAACCATCCGGCAAGGAATCGGCAAATACACCAAACAATCCATCAAAAGGAACGGCATCTGCTTTATTTATCGCTGCATTTAATTTTAATTTAATGGGGGATATTTCAATGCCTTTAGTAATAAAGTCGGTATAATACTTAAAATAAATATCGCGGCCATCACTTACTAATTCACCTAATTCAATTTCAGATTTACTGAACTGAATAGAAACAATGATTTTTTTTACGTGCTCCATGATTAAATTTTTGTTCTATCGCTAAATAGTTTGTCAATGTTTTTCAAGTGTTCATCTGAATTTAAAATCAATTCAAAGTCACTCATTCGATTCATTATTTGAACCGATTTGAGCAATGATTCTAAGGAGATTTGACCAGTGAGTTCAAAACGTTTCAAACTTCCTAATGATACACCCGAACGCTTGGCTAATTCGCTTTGCGTTAAACCAGCTTGCTTTCGCAACATTCTGTGTTTTTCTGCTAAATCTTTTAAAATATCAAACGGTTTTTTCTCAATTCCAAATTTTGCCATAATAGCTAATATATTAGACAAATATAGCTAAAATAAATGTAAATAGATAATATATTGGCTAATAATGTTTATATAACTACAACTGTATTTTTTGAATATTTAGAATTTTAATCCAGTTTAAATTTTGGTGTGCAGGTTACTATTTGATTGATACAATCTCCAAAATATTATTTATGATATCTTGCTATTTTAAAAATTATGGCAGTTAAATACCTTGTCACAATGAGTGTTGGGTAAAAAAAGTGCAGCAAGAAAAAATGATAGAGGAAAAGTTTTGGGAAAGAATAGGTAAATTATAAAATGATACAAATGAAAGATTTCAAGATTTTAATATCTTTCAAACAAGAAGAGAAAAAGAGAAAACAAAAAAAGAGTATCTTTTTTTGATGGCAAAATCTTACTTCCAATGATATTTTACAATACCTTTAGCAATAAAAATACAGTATGTGGACAGAAGAAAATAATCAATTAAAAAGAAGTTTTAAATTTGCAGATTTTGTAGAGGCATTTGCTTTTATGACTCAAGTTGCATTTGCAGCCGAAAAGCTAGGGCATCATCCCAATTGGAGCAATGTATA
>CANHNT010000192.1 GCA_947461985.1 Bacteroidota bacterium
AATGTTAGTTTATATATCCATTTAGATAATTCTTTTGCTTTTTGCCAACAAATTAATTTTTCAAAAGAATATATTTTCATACCAAATTTTAACTAAACTTCTAAACCCTAAACACCTAAACTATATTGCATTTCATAATATTTTTCGTACTCCCCAGAAGTCACATTTTTCAACCATTCTGAATTCTCTAAATACCAATCTACTGTTTTTCTTAATCCTTCTTCAAATTGTAGGCTCGGCATCCATCCCAATTCTTCTTTTAATTTTGTGGCATCAATTGCATAGCGTAAATCATGTCCGGCTCTATCCGTAACAAACGTAATTAATTTTTCATTGGTTCCTTTTTCCTTTCCTAATTTTTCATCCATTATTTTACATAATAATCGAATTAAATCAATATTCGTCCATTCATTATGACCTCCAATATTATAGGTTTCTCCAATTTTTCCTTTATGCATTATAGTGTCAATTGCAATTGCATGATCTAATACATACAACCAATCTCTCACATTTTCACCTTTGCCATAAATAGGCAATGGTTTGTTTTGTAAAATGTTATTAATAGATAATGGGATTAGTTTTTCAGGAAAATGATTGGGACCATAATTGTTTGAACAATTGCTAATCACAATTGGCAAATGATAGGTGTGGTAAAATGCCATTACCAAATGATCGCTTCCAGCTTTGCTAGCAGAGTAGGGACTTCTTGGGTCGTAGGCAGTGGATTCAGAAAAGAATCCTGTTTCTCCTAAACTTCCATACACTTCATCTGTTGAAACATGATAAAATAATTTGCCTTCATAATTAGTATTCCAATATTTTCTTGCAGCATTTAATAAAGTAGCAGTGCCAACCACATTGGTTT
Organism: Bacteroidota bacterium; assembly: GCA_947461985.1. Lineage (GTDB taxonomy): Bacteria > Bacteroidota > Bacteroidia > Chitinophagales > Chitinophagaceae > OLB11. The sequence continues at coordinate 866 of CANHNT010000192.1, forward strand.
GAACAAACGCTAAAGGGTCCGAAATACTTCTATCCACATGACTTTCGGCAGCTAAATGAATCACCGTATCAATATTATGTTCTTGAAAAATTTTATCTACTACAATTGAATCACAAATATTTCCTTTAATAAAAGTGTAATTTTCTTTTGTTTCAATATCTTTTAAATTCTCTAAATTTCCTGCATAGGTCAATGCATCTAAATTGAAAATTTTGTAGTTTGGATAATTATGTACGAATCGACGAACGACATGAGAACCAATAAAACCAGCACCTCCTGTAATTAAAATATTTTTTGCCATATATAATATTGACAAATATAGTATTTTTCTTTACTTGAGATTTCCATTATATTGATTTGAGAAAATAAAACCAAAATTAGATGGCATACAAAAGATGCAATTTTGTAATGTAAATTATAAATGATAACAAGTTCTGCAACGAGGTTCATACACGTCTTTTTCGCCTAGTAACACGGTTGCATCTGAAACCGTTTTACGATAACTAAAACTGGCATTGTCACCACAAACCATACAAATTGCATGTAATTTAGTAACATAATCGGCCATAGCCAATGCTTGTGGCATGGGTCCAAAAGGACGACCTAAAAAATCCATATCTAAACCTGCAATAATTACACGAATGCCTCTACTTGCCAATGTTTCAGCAACATTGGGCATTTCTTCGTCAAAAAATTGAGCTTCATCAATTCCAACAACATCTACTTCTTGTGCCAATAATAAAATTTGTTGAGAATTTTCGACGGGAGTACTTTTTATTCGAGTGTCGTTGTGCGAAACAATATCAGTTTCATCATAACGAGTGTCAACAGTAGGTTTAAAAATTTCTACTTTTAAATTGGCTATTTGCGCCCTTCGAAGTCTACGAATCAACTCTTCTGTTTTTCCACTAAACATAGAACCACAAACTACTTCTATCCAGCCTTTTTTTGATTGTCGTATGTTAGGTTCTATAAACATTTTCTTTAAATGATGTTTGATGTCAGATGTTTGATATCTGTTTTTTTGTTAAAAGTTTTAAATTCTTATTTTTTAAAGACGCTAAAATTCATTTTTAATTTATACTTTAGCCTTTTCTGACAACTATCATCCGACATTTGTCAACCATTTTTTAAAAATACGAAAATAATATAACATGAAATCTAAATTACTTTTTACCCTTGTTTTTTTATACACATCTTCCATATTTGCGAAAGAAGGCATGTGGTTGCCTTTTCTTTTACAGAATATGAATGAAAAAGAAATGCGCCAAATGGGTATGAAAATTAAGGCTTCTGATATATATGATATCAATGAAGGAAGTTTGAAAGATGCTGTAGTGATTTTTGGGGGCGGCTGCACAGGTGAAGTAATTTCAGATAAAGGATTGGTTTTAACGAATCATCATTGTGGATATGGTGCTGTGCAAGGTTTGAGTAGTGTTGACTACAACTATTTATTAAATGGTTTTTGGGCAATGAATAATCAAGAAGAATTACCATGCCCTGGTTTGAGTGTGACATTTATTGTTCGCATTGATGATGTGACAGCACAGGTAAAAGCAGGTGTTTTAGATGAGATGGCTGATTCTACAAAAAATAGAATGGTGTCTGAAAATATTGCTACTATTGAAAAAGAAACAAAAGCTAGCACAGGTTATGGTGCGCAAATCAAATCATTTTATTCAGATAATGAGTATTATTTGTTCATTACTGAAAAATACAATGACATTCGATTAGTTGGTTTTCCTCCAAATGGAATAGGCAAATTTGGTGGCGATGCTGATAATTGGGCATGGCCTCGTCATACAGGCGATTTTGGTGTTTTCAGAATTTATGCCAATAAAGAAAATAAACCAGCTGATTTCTCAAAAGATAATGTCCCTTTTGTGCCTCGTCGCTCCATGAAAATAAATATTGGTGGGGTAGAGGAAGGCGATTTTACTTGGGTTTATGGTTTTCCAGGTCGCACCAATGAATATTTAACCAGTAACGGTGTCGCAGAAGTGATGAATACATTGGATCCTGCAAGAATAAAAATACGTGAAAAACGGTTGAACATCATGGAAGCAGACATGAAAGAAAGTGAAGAAAACTTCATTAAATATGCTTCAAAACAAGCAGGAATTGCGAATTACTATAAAAAATGGAAAGGCGAATTATTAGGCTTGCAATTAAATAATGCCATCGTTAAAAAACAACAAGAAGAAATCGAATTTATGGCTTGGGTAAATGCGGATGAATCTCGTAAATCAAAATACGGTAACATTATTACAGATTTGATTACAAACTATGAAGCTCAAAATTCCTCAATAAAATTGAATGAATATATCAATGAATCGATTTGGGCAAGTGAGGTGTTAAAAAAAGGGAACATTTATAATTCGATTTTAAAAGCTGTGGATACGTTGAAAGACCTGTCAAAATTAAATGTTTACACTAAAGATTTAGCCGCTTTTTATCAATCAATCAATAAAAATACGGACTATAAAATTGCGCTCGAGTTGTTTAAAATTTATAGAAATGATATTGAAAATAATGACATGGTAAGCGATGCCATGATTCATAAAATCTATAATAAATCATTCATTAGCGATTCAACTAGTTTAAACGTTTTATTATCAGGAACCAAAAAAACAGCAATGATTTCATCCATAAAAAAAGATCCTGCATATATCGTTTATTCCTATTTTGATAAGTTACAAAAAGAAAATTTAATAACCTTAAAAGCTCATTTGTTGAAACTAAATGGCCTGTATGGAAAATATATTTTGGCTTTAAAAGAATATAAAGAAGGGCAACAATTTTATCCTGATGCAAACTCTACACTTCGAGTAACTTATGGACAAGTTGAAGGTTTGAAACCTCAAGATGGAATGCGCTACGATTACTACACAACCCTTGATGGCGCTGTACGTAAACACAATCCGAATGTGGAAGAATTTCAAATGCCTAAGAAATTAATGGAGTTGTATGATGCTAAAGATTATGGCGATTATGCCATTGAGGTAGATGGAAAAAAAACGGTTCCTTTAGCATTCCTAGCCTCTAATCACACCACAGGAGGAAATTCAGGAAGCCCTGTATTAAATGCCAACGGAGAATTAATTGGTACGAACTTCGACCGTATTTGGGAAGGAACTATGAGTGATATTATGTATGACATCAACCTTTGTAGAAACATTACATTAGATGTTCGTTACACCTTATTCATCATCGAAAAATTTGGCGGTGCCAAATGGTTGATTGATGAAATGGAGGTGGTGAAGTAAATTTAATGCGTCTCGGTCACCGGCACAATAATACTTAAATCGGTTTCGTTTTCAATGGTATAAGGAATGCCACCTTTTAC
>CANHNT010000193.1 GCA_947461985.1 Bacteroidota bacterium
CCTACTGAAATTAACATAGCAGCCAAAGCCGTATTCGGAATTAATTCAATTAAATGAACAGCCAATATTACAAAAGCTAATAAAAATAAACCATGAAAAAAATTTGCCCATCTTGTTTTGCCACCATTTGCAACATTAGCTGAGCTTCTTGCAACTTCAGAAATCATAGGTAATCCACCAAAAATAGAAGCAATTGCATTACCAATACCTACCGCTATTAAGTCTTTATTTGCATTTGATTTTCGTTTATAAACATCCATCATATCAATCGCCTTTACTGTCAATAATGATTCTAATGAACCTACCAAAGCAAACATTACAACATATTTAATAAAAATACCCATTGTATGCCAACCTGAAAAGTCAATATTAACTTTAATATTTTCCAATAAATTTCCAATATGAACCAAGGCATATGCGGGTTCTGTTTTTTGAAAATCCATCATTAATTCTGCTGGTATAGCTATGATTAATACAATTAATGCAGCAGGTAATTTGCTGATAAATGGGATTTTTATTTTATTCCAAAATAACATAATAGCTAAACTTATAGCACCAATAATAGTTGCTCTTGGGTCTAAGTGAATGAAAAAATTAGGAATATTCGCGATTAATTGAAAAGGCGTTTTACCTTTAGTCATAGTAGGGTCTACGTCTAATAAAACAGGAATTTGTTTAAGTATAATGATAATTCCAATAGCTGCCAACATGCCATGCACAGCAGATAACGGAAATATGTCTACCAATTTGCCGAGTTTTAATACACCAAATAATATTTGAATAATACTAGCAGCGAAAATAGCCCCAAGGGTTAAATGCCAACCAGCCACACCACCGCCAAAATCAGCCACAGCACCTACTAAAATTACGATTAAACCTGCTGCAGGTCCTTTAATCGTCAATCGAGAACCTGCAAAAAAACTTACGACCATCCCACCTATGATAGCTGAAATCAATCCCATTAAAGGAGGAAAATCAGATGCTTTTGCGATACCTAAGCTCAATGGCAACGCTAATAAAAATACGATAAAGCCAGAAATAGCATCGCTTGAAATATTTTCTTTGAATCCTTTGAACCCATCATTAGGTACAAGAGATATTGTTTTATTTTCCATGAAATAAATAATAAAATTGTAATAAAATTGTTTAGATAAATACAATTGCATAATTCTTTTATGCAATAAATAATGTTTACATGCGTGTTAGAAACATGTAAATAGAGACTTTTAAGTCTTAAGCAATTAAATTATAATCTAATTTCAGGGAACAGAAGAGAATGTATCTTCTTACTTTATTTAATAATAAATGGGAATTATTTTTATACCATTTTTTCGGGTTACTATCTTTTTCAACAAATGAAAAATTGTTTTGTTCAATTCTGTAATCATGCAAATACAAAAAATGATCCTCTTCATTATCTAATTCTTCATCTAAAATATAGTCATTGCTTTCATAATCATTTTCAATACTTTCAGAATAATTGAAAATATCAGACTTTTGAGAAGATTTTAAAATTGTTTTTTGATGAAAATTACTAGAACCTTCAAATGCAAGAATATTTTTTTGTCCAGAGAATATTACACTCACTGTAAGAATAAATGACAAAAAATATTTATTGAACTGCATTTTTTATTTGACCAATTGCAAACTTAAATTTTATTTTTTGTAATAATTTGCTTCTTTATTTAAAGTAGTGTTAAAAGTTCAGAAATTGAAAAAAATTAAATTCAATACTCTTAATTCAAAATTCATAATTCTTTTTGTACTTTCGCAACTCTTTAAAAAACTACAATTTTATGTTTAATAATCTTTCGGAACGTTTAGACAGTGCTTTTAAATTACTTAAAGGTGAAGGTCAAATATCAGAAATTAACATTGCCACTACGATTAAAGAAATTCGTAGAGCTTTGGTAGATGCCGATGTGAACTATTCAATAGCAAAAGAATTTACGGACAAAGTAAAAGAAAAAGCAATTGGTGAAAAAGTTATCACATCAGTTACTCCAGGACAATTGATGGTAAAAATTGTTAAAGACGGGTTGGTTGATTTAATGGGTGGAACTGAATCTGAAATTGATTTATCGGGAAATCCAACAGTTATTTTAATTGCTGGTTTGCAAGGGTCAGGTAAAACAACCTTTTCGGGTAAATTAGCTAAATTTTTAAAAGATAAGAAAAAGAAAAAACCGTTATTGGTTGCAGCCGATATATATAGACCAGCTGCGATGGAGCAATTGCGTGTTTTGTCTGAGCAAATTGGTGTTCCCGTTCATTTAGAACTAGAAAATAAAAATGCCGTCGACATTGCAAAAAATGCCGTTGAATTTGCCAAAGCAAACGGACACAATGTAGTTATTATTGATACTGCCGGTCGTTTAGCGATTGATGAGCAAATGATGAATGAAGTTGCTGATGTAAAATCTGCAGTTAATCCACATGAAATATTATTTGTAGTAGATTCAATGACTGGGCAAGATGCTGTTAATACTGCGAAAGCCTTTAATGAGCGATTGGATTTTACGGGTGTTGTGTTAACAAAATTAGATGGTGATACAAGAGGTGGTGCTGCTTTAACGATAAAATATACGGTTAAAAAACCAATCAAATTTGTGAGTATGGGCGAAAAGCTCGACACATTAGATGTTTTTTATCCAGAACGTATGGCACAACGAATATTAGGGATGGGAGATATTACCACCCTAGTAGAACGTGCACAACAACAATTTGACGAAGTAGAAAGTAAAAAATTAGAAAAGAAAATACGTGCCAATAAATTTGATTTCGATGATTTTAAAAATCAGTTGCAACAAATTAAACGCATGGGAAATATTAAAGATTTATTAGGCATGATTCCTGGTATCGGAAAAGCCATTAAAGATATTGAAATTAGTGACGATGCTTTTAAAGGCATTGAAGCTATGATTGGCTCAATGACACCTGATGAACGTAAAAATCCGGATATTATTGATGTGAAAAGACGCTCTAGAATTGCCATTGGCAGTGGTAAAAAAATAGAAGACGTAAATGCTTTCATGAAACAATTTGATCAAATGAAAGACATGATGAAAACCATGAATAAAATGGGTGGCATGGGAATGAAAATGCCTGGAATGAAATAAAGAAAAGATTTGAGAAAATAGATTTGAGATTATAGACTTTCTAATATTTTCTCATATCTTATATCTCATATCTCAATATCTCTCAATGGACATTTTAGAAATATACACCGATGGTGCTTCTCGTGGTAATCCTGGGAGAGGTGGCTACGGTATTATACTTAAATGGAATGAAAGTAGGAGAGAGCTTTCTGGTGGTTATCGAAAAACAACCAACAACCGAATGGAGCTCTTAGCTGTCATTATCGCCATTGAAACCTTGACACGAGAAGGTTTAAATATCAAAATTTTTACCGACAGTAAATATGTGGTAGATGCCGTTGAAAAGAAATGGGTTTTTGGTTGGGTGAAAAAACAATTTAAAGACAAAAAAAATAAGGATCTTTGGCTTCGTTTTTTGGGTTCCTATAAAAAACATACCATTCAATTTATTTGGGTAAAAGGCCATGCTTCTAACAAAGAAAACAATCGTTGTGATGAACTGGCTACTCAAGCTGCCGATAATGGAAATTTATTGGTTGATACTTGGTATGAAGAGGTTGGAAGCAAGGAGTTGTTTGAGTAAATGTCAGAATCTATTGTGTTGAGAGTTGTAAGTAATGGTTTATTTTATTACTTTTATAGCTTTAAATATATTCCATGTACAGACTGTTTACATTCCTTTTATTATTCGCATTTGCAACTTCACAAGCTCAAAAAAAACAAATCTCATTAGAAGATATTTGGAAAACGAATGCGTTCAGACAAGAAGGTGTTGCTGGTTTTCGTTCGATGAATGATGGCAAACACTATTCAGAAATAAATGATCAAGGCGAATTACAAAAGGTCCGTTTTGCTGATGGAAAAGTTGAAAGCGTGATGGCCAATTTTAAATCGTTGGTTTATGAAAATGATTCGTTGAAAATTGAAGATTATGAATTTAATGCCGATGAAACAAAATTGCTTCTACAAACACAAAGTGAGGCTATTTATCGTCGTTCCATTTTACATAAAATTTATATTTATGATTTCGCTTCGAAAGAAATTAGGTTATTGAATGA
>CANHNT010000194.1 GCA_947461985.1 Bacteroidota bacterium
AGAAATAAAACCAATAGCAATATATTTATAAATATTTTTAAGCATAATTAAAATTATAGATATGCAATTTAATACATAAATAAATGGATTGAAAAATAATACCTCATAGAAGTGTTAAGGAAGCTATAAAAATTAATTAAGGCACTGGATCAAAACCATGACCACCCCAAGGCGCACATCTACCTATACGTTTTAAAGCCATCCAAAATCCTTTAAATATTCCATGTTTAACCAATGCTTGTTTTGCATATTCCGAACAAGTAGGCACATATCTACACTTATTTGCCCCTAAAAAAGGAGAAATCCCTAATTGATATACTTTTATTAAAAATAAAAGCAACCTCATCATTCCTTTATTAACCATATTCATTTCAGCAAAAATAATCTCTTTTAAAGAGAATGAATGGTTCGTTTTTGAAACAAATATTATTAGCAAAAAAAAATTATGCCTATTCTAAAGTTCAATTTTCGTTTTATTCAATTTAATTATCAATTTTTTATATCGGCATTTACTTTTTTTGTTTTTTTAAAAATTGCTTAGAACAATTTTATAAATACAAATGGTATAACTTTGAAAGCTTTATGTCATATTCTTTTTCTATTTATCAATCTGTGAATGATTTGCCAGTTAATTGGAAGGAATTCTTGAATGAAAATGAAACCGTTTGCAAAAGTATTGATATTGTAGAAAAAGCCCATGTTGACAACATAAAAAACTATTATGTAGTCACCAAAGAAAACAATGAAGTCGTTTATATGTCTTATTATCAGCTACTCTCAGTTACTCCAAAACATTTTAATATTTCAGATAAACCCTTGCAAAAATTGGGGCTTTTTCTTTTATTAAAAACCATAAAACCAACCATGTTGGTTGTGGGCAATTTGTTTAGGCATGATGTGTTATTTTTTCAAGTAGTTAATAAAATAGCAACCCCAGCAAAAATTGCAGCTTACTATCAAGCAACTGTGGAACACATGATAAAGGAAACCGATGCATCCGGTATTTTTTTAAAAGATGTAGAAAAAAATATTGCGCCCTATATTTTGCAAGACCCTTCCTATACCCCTTTGCAAGATGACATTTCGATGGAAATGAAAATTCCTGCTGATTGGGCAACGATGTTGGATTACGAAAAAATGTTGAAACACAAATATGCTCAACGTTATCGAAAAATAAAAAAAGCATTTAATGGGGTAACAATCCGCGAATTTTCATTACAAGATATTGAAGAGCACAAAACAAAAATCGTAAATTTATACTTACAAGTTTCTAAAAAACAGATTGTAAGCATGGGTATTATTAATGACCATTTTTTTATTGAGTTGAAAAAAGCATTAGAAAATAATTACAAAGTTTGTGGCTATTTTTTTGAAAATAATTTAGTGGCATTTTCATCCGCTATTGAGCATGATGGCGAATATGATATGAATTATATTGGGTTCGATTATGCGTTAAACAATCAACTCAATTTGTATTTTAATATCCTTTTTCATTGTATCGAAATGGCAATTGCAAATAAAAGCACTAAGCTAATTTTAGGACGAACTGCCATAGAAGCCAAGGCCATAGCAGGTTGTGCCCCCGATTTTCGTTTTAGTTTTTATAAATTAAGAAACAATTTTGTGAATTGGTTTTTCAAAAAAATATCCTCCTATTTTCAAGAACAACAAGGCGAAACCTGGAAAAATAGACATCCGTTTAAGTCGGAATATTATGGAAATGCTTAAAAAAATGAGAATTTTATGTGAACACTTAAAATTGCACATTTATTTTCTTTTTTCGATGTTTCCAGAATCTTTACAGCGTTTAAATGTTGGATTTCAAGTAGGTTAAATTTGTTAATTTAAATTATTTCCTATCATTGGAGATTGATTTTTTTTATCTTTGCGAAATGTTTAAACAACTTTCAATGTTTGATAATCCTGTTATTGCTGATGAAGCAATCAGCGATTCAATCACTGAAAATAATCTTACTACCAATTTAGATACACAAAAATTAGCTAAACTCTATTATTCTATTGGCGAAGTGGCTGAAATTTTCAATGTCAATGCATCATTGCTTCGATATTGGGAAAAAGAGTTCCCAAACCTATTTACTCAACTAAAAAAAAATAAAAAAGGGGATCGTTTTTATACCAAAAAGGATCTTGAAACCCTAAAAACATTGTTTCATTTAATTAAAGAAAAAAAGATGACTTTGGATGGTGCAAGGGATTATTTGAAAAATAACAAACAAAAAATTAAGGGCGACAGAAGTTTATTAGAAAATTTACAAAATATTCGAACGTTTTTAGTAGATTTGAAAAACAATATTCAATAAAAAAATTCATGAAACATATTTTAGTACTCGCATTTTTATTTACCTCATTTCAAACCATAGCACAAGACTTTGTGAGAGAAAAAGACCGTAAAACTGGCAAGGTTTTATTAAGAGGGCAAATAAAATTTGACGATTTACAAGACGAAGCTGTTTACAAATGGTTTGGTGCAGGCGTTTCAAAATACGAACCAAAAGAAGATGCTATTGAAGGTTTAAAAAAATACCATGCTCCTTATAAATTTGTTATTTTTATGGGCACATGGTGTGAAGATTCTCATACAATTATTCCGCAATTATATAAAGTGCTAACCCTTGCTGGCATTGATTTACATGCAGTTGAAATGTATGGCGTAAATAGAGACAAAGAAGCATTGAACATTGAAACTAAATTATACAGTATCGCTCGTGTTCCTACCATTATTGTGATGCATCAATTTAGAGAAGTAGGTAGAATAACAGAATCGGTTACCTCCTCTATAGAAGAAGATTTATTAGCAATTATTGCGCCTGATTTTCAAAAATTAGAACAAAAGAGATTGAATCGTTTTAAATAATTTTCTCTCCTAAAATCTGCAACACCTTTTTCATTTTTTCATTCATTTCTTGGTAAGGTAGCTCTTCGCTTGCATTGTAGGTAATCAGTAAATGCATTGATTTTATTTTATTAATCAATAATTGTTTCAGTTCCACTTTATTAATTCGATAACTTTCTTTCAATCTTCTACGAATCGTATTGCGTTTATTGGCTCGTTTAAACTTGCGTTTAGGAACTGAGGCAACTAATTTCAAGGCTTCCTCTTGGTTAATTAATTCATCAAAAATTAAATATTTAACGCTGTACGGAAAAACAAAAAACGCTTTCCCATTAAGGAAAAGCGTATCAATATTTTTTTTGCTCTTTAACCTCTCATTTTTAGAAAGTGAGAAAGGTTTGTTCATAATTAAATGATATTAAATACTATTTCAAACGACTTTCGTCAGAAACAGTTAATTTTTTACGACCTTTTCTACGACGAGCAGACAATACTCTTCTTCCGCCTGGAGTTTCCATACGACTACGGAATCCATGAACTGATTTTCTACGACGACGATGGGGTTGGAATGTACGTTTCATACTATATAAATTTTAAAGACTTAATTTTTTTTAAGGACTGCAAAAGTAACACTAAGTTTTTAAAAAAACAAATTTACTCGTATTTATATGCTACATAAGTAATTTTTGACATCTTATTTGCAGGTGCCGATACTAATTCTTTGTATAATGTAATGGTTAAAACGCCACTAGTTAAACTACCTGTACCATAATATTTATAAATGGCAGCAGTCAATGGGAATTGTATATTTTGCTCTTTAATAGTAATTGCATTACCAACAACGCTTGCCGTCAATACTTCAATAAGAGAATCTCTAATTGAGTAAATTTTAACTCCAAATTTATCGTTAAGGGCTTTAATTCGCAATGTATCATCATTATCATTTGATGGAGGCGTGTTATTAATGAGTTCAACTCTTGCTGAACAAGCATAATATGAGTCAAATTTTTTGTTTACTTTGAATTGGCAGCTATCCCCTTCATAACCTGAAGCACATACGCAATCTCCATCTTTACAAGTGCCCCCATTATTACAAATTACATTTCGTGTTTTGCAAACATCTTGGCTGCATGAACTCATGTAAAGCGATAATCCAAATACTGCAACAACAGTAAATATAGTAAGAAAAATTATTTTTTTCATGAATAAACGTTTAAGGTTGAGTAAATTTTGTAGCATTGTAAACACATGAATTTACTTGCCCTGTGATTACATTTTTTTGTTCAATAAAAACAGTG
>CANHNT010000195.1 GCA_947461985.1 Bacteroidota bacterium
GTATTTTCCTTTTCTTATTAAATCAATGATTTTAATGCAACCATCTTGAAAAACATCATCGGCCACATAGTGATCTTTCACTATAAAAAAAACAGTGGTGTAAAATTTGTTTTTGTACCGATTTAAAAATGCAGCAATTGCTGTTTCATCATTTCGGTTGATGAGCACGATAAGCTCTTGGTCGGTAAGTTTGTTGTGTTTGATAGCCATAAAAAATCTGCTTAACTGAGTGAACAATAAAAGAATTAAGTAGAAGTTTTGACTATAAGCGGATCTCTGTTTTTAAGTTAAAAAAAATAAAATACTCGTTTAAAGAAGTTTCTTTTTAGTAGAAAATTTACGTTAAAATAAGTATAAATTAAATGTAGAGATTTGTCAGATTGTATAATTTAGCGTAAAAGTATAGCATTAATTTTTATTTACCAAAAATTCGAACGGTCTAAAATTGTTGTGCAGAATTTTTTTCGTTAAGCTTTGGGAGGGTTTATTAATACGTTTAGTGTAGAGATTTACAAGTTCAGAAGAGTCTTCTCCTTTTTCTACCACATTTGCCTCATCCAAAATATACAAGATTCTTTTAGCTGTTTGTGTTGATTGCTCAACCGGAGATTTCAATTTTTTCTTGTTGAAAAGAATTTCACTGTTGTTGTAACACATAATCGTTTAATTTAATTAGCAAATTTAGGACAAACATTGTGCCAAAGGTAAAATTTAACAAAAAAGGGCCTTATAATGAATATATAAAATTGAAAAACAAACTACGGGCAGGAAATAACTGCATTCCTGTACTACTCGTATGGGCATTACCTTGCACATCGGTTGCTCCATTTAATTTAGCATTTTGAATATTAAATAAATTTTTAATTCCAAATTGTGCTTGCAAATAATTTTTAAAGAAACTGCGTTGCATGGAAAAATTACCAATATGAATTGGGGATGTAAATAAATATTTATCATCAATGGTTAATACGGGTTGCTTGCTATTAAACTTATAATTAAAATTAAAGGTAGTTTTTAAATACTCATTTTTATATGAAATCGTGGTAGAAAGTTCATAAATAGTATGTTTAGGCACGACTACTGATTCTAACACATGTGTAAATCCAACACTTTGTTGAACACTTATTTTTTTAAAATCAAGTTTGGCTTGCCCTATGGCAATAAAATTTCTGTAATGATCTAAATTGTCATAAATGCGAAGAACTCCTTGACCATTATAAACCGCTAGTGTAATTAAGTTTTGAATGGCATTGTAATAGCCTGTCAAGCCAAATTGTGCAGTTAAATTTTTTAATTTTCGGGTGTGTGTTATTCCTATTTCTAAATGGTCTCCAATTTCTGGTTTTAAATCGGCATTGCCAATTATGGTATGATTTTGATCGACAAATTGTAAAAACATTTCTTTTAATGTAGGTGCTCTAAATCCTCTTGCATAGGAAGCCCTTAATTGAGTATTTTTAGTTAAATCAATTTTAGAATGTATGGCTGGCGAAATTGCTTTTGCAAATTTACTATTGTAAGTATATCGTACAGAGGGTTGAAAATTGAATGTTTTATATTTAAACAAGAACGAAGTAAACAAGCCAATTTCTCCAATTTGTTGCGTTTGATCTGCTAGTTTAAAACTATTCGCTTTTTCAAATGAATATTCATAACCACCCAAAAAATCTATATTTTTTACTCTTGTTGAGGTAAAGGTTCCTCTTAAATTCCAATTATTAAAAATGGAGGTATCTTGATCGCCCACATTTTTGGTTTCATATTGTTCTAGTGAAACTAAATCTTTTTTAAATCTATTTTTTGTGCGTTTGTAATTTGTAAAACTATTAGAAAATGACAAACTTTCTTTGTCTGATAATTTTACGCTAGCGCCTAATGAATTGATGAATCGGTGCGTTCTGTAATATTCATCAAATGCATACCCTTCATAAGGATTCACTATTGGCGTGCCTTTGTTGGTTATTTTTTCATTTAAAAAGGAGGAGAAATAAGTTAATTTAATTTTTTTAAATTGATAGGTATATTGTAAATCGCTTAAATATTGTGTTTTAGGTTTCCAAAGTTGATATCGGTCTATTGAATCTTTAGGTGTCCAACCTTGAAAAAAATTTCGAGCGAATGATAATTGCAAGCTGTGTTTATTTTTATTCAAACTAAAATTTCCACACAAATTATAACGACCAATGCTTTCTAAATATGTTTTTACAGAAATAGTATACGGTTTTTGCGGTGTTGCCGTAATTAAATTAATCACTCCGCCCAATGCATTGGAACCATACATGACACTCATGGGGCCTTGTATCATTTCAATTTTTTTGATGTTCGGCAAATTAATTTGTCCTAAATCGATATTCCCATTTTCTCTACCCGTAACAGGTATTCCGTTGATTAAAATTTTTACATTTTGACCACCTACACCTCCTATATTTACCGATGACCCTAAAATATTATCATTTGAAACGAAATTATTGGTTTCATAATTTAATACTTCATTCAAGTTGGCTGCTCCTCGTTGTCCTATTTGAGTAGCCGAAATGGTATTGACTTTATAAATAGATTGCGTAGCCAATACAGGCGCCGATTGACCAGTAATAACAATGTCATTTATAGCAGTATATTTTGTTTTTAAAAAAACTGTAAAATGTCCTTTTTCTGCTTTTTGAGCAACCTCTTTTTCGGTTATGGTTTGTGTAAAATTTTCAAAACCTACGTAACTGCAACTAATTGTGAGTGGATACACAATTTCTTTTAGCTCCACTTTGCCATAAGCATTGGTGGTACAATATTTTTTAATTGTACCAAACTCATAGCTAATTTTTGCCGAAGGCAAATTTTCTTTTGTTTGACTATCTCTTACCTCAATTACTAAATTAGCAGCCTTCGTTTGGAAGGCTGCTAATAGTAATAATAGGATGGTAAAAAATTTCGTCATTTTTTTTGAACTATTTAGAAATAGTTACTCTTTCATTGATATTCATATTTTCTCCTTTAATAGACAAAATATAATTTCCATTAGGTAATTGACCACAAGGAATGTTTAATGCGTTTAAACCACTGTTTATTTGTGTAGTAAATGATGAAACTATTTTTCCTGTAAAGTCTGTAATCATTACTTGTGCTTTAGAAGCATTTTTTGCTTCCAATAAAACATGCATATTTTGTTGAGCAGGATTCGGGTAAACATTCATTGCTTGAATGTTAGAATTCACATTCGTAATGGCTAAAGGAAACAACATTCTTTTTCTAAAAATTAATTTTCCTGCATTATATGCTAAAGGTTGCATTTGCCACAAATCGCCACCTTTATCTTTCATAAAATAAGAAGTAGAATCTGGAACATCATATGAAATAGGCTGAATACTAGCTAATGTTTTCCAATCCCAACCAATTACAGAGATTACTTTACTCATAGAGGCCGTGTAAGTTACATAGTTGTTATAAGCAGTATCTACTTGAACAGGTTTTGCTTTAGTAACTAATACTCCTTTGTTGGTTAATACACCCACAACATTATTATTGGTTCCTTGTCCGCTTCCTATAGAGTTGGTCGTGTATCTATTAATTACAAAATCCCAATTAGCAATAGCAGGCTCCCGGTTCGTATCGGCTTCTGTAGCAAAATTAAAATAAGCAAATAAATTGTTGTCATATTTTGGACTTTTTACTATTGTTTTTTGAACTGCAGCTGCTGGAGTAGATAAATTTTCGTAAGAAAAAGTCCAAGTAACCGGTGCAGTAGCTTGTAATTTTTCAATTATTAATTTGTAGTAAACACCATTTGCTCTTACAATAAAAATAGAATCTCCTATAATATTGTGTGAAACTACGTCATAATTACCCCATCCAAAATTGAATGCATCATTACTTGGAACGTCATTAAACGCACCATGATACCAACCTTGATCATTATTGAAACACAAGGTTGCAGCAGCCGTATCGGCCAATGTTATTGTGTTCCATTGTGTAGAATCTTTATGAATGTTAAATACTTTTGTATATGCATTTCCATTTAGATGATTTGCCCAAACTGCAGCACTGTCTCCAATTGGACTTAATGTAAAACCTATATTCCAGTTTTTACTATTTTCAATCCGTTGACTGCCATTTTTCAAACTATAATATTCA
>CANHNT010000196.1 GCA_947461985.1 Bacteroidota bacterium
TAAAAAATCTACTTCATCAACCAATGCAGAAGTTGCAGAAACGATGTTTAGTAAACTATCAAATGAGGAGCAAATAAATGTTGTAAAAAGTATTCCAGCAACGGACGATGTATTTAGTGAAGGTCAAACAATTTATCAAACGAATTGTGGGAAATGCCACGAATTGTATAAGCCTAATAGCAGAAACATTAGCAGTTGGATGAAAGTAATGAAAAGAATGTCGAAAAAAGCTAGCTTAACCGAGGATCACTATAAATTGGTAAGCGTATATTTGAATGCAAAAGCGAAAGTTTAGTTTTTAAACTTCAATTAAAATGAACAAAATAATTTATTCCATTATTATTTTTTTTGGCGTCATATTGATTGCAAAATCATCGTCAAACGCTATTAATTTTAATTCTTTTGAAACTGCTTTTGATGATACTACGAGGCAAATTGTTTTGGACTCATTGCCATTTAGTAAACGAACAATTGAAGACCAATTGACTACAATTGGCAATATGAAAACTGCTGAAAATATAACGAAAGGCGAAGCAATTTACACATCCAATTGTAGTAGATGTCATAAACTATTTAAACCAGAAAATAGAAACATAAATGCTTGGCTGAACGTGATGAAACGCATGGCATCACAAGCAAATCTTACTGAACAAAACTATCAATTAGTTTGTGTTTATTTAAATTCCAAAACAACTTCAAAAGAAATTATTATTGATTCAACTGAAAAGGAAGAATTTATTTTTAGTCCTCAACAATGGTGAGAAATTTAGATGTGAGATTCTAAAATATTAAAATTCACAAACTCGTAATTCGTAATTCAACATTCGTAATTGAATCATTATCCTTCATTATAAAAACTCAACAAAGCACCCACGTAGGCATTATCCCAACCCGAGCAAATATCATCATAGGCTTCATCAGGAATGTTTGTATGCCTAATTTCTAGCGAAGTATTCTTTCTGTCTTCATGGAGTTTTATAGTTACGATTGAGGGATCTTCTTGTTCACCAAAATACCATTCTTGAACAATTTTTTTGCTTGGCTCAAACTCCAAATTCATTCCACAAATGCTGCCATTCCACAACTCAAATTCGGTGTTTGGCTCTGCACTCATTATGGCATCTTCGCCACTCCATAATTTTATGGTATGTGCATTGACTAATGCGGCATACAAAATTTCTGGCTCAACAGGTAAACTGTAATACTTCTTAAAATCTTTCATTTAGTTTTTAATAATTTTTGTTGAAAATGTTTTTTCTGCTGTCGTAAGTAATAAAATATATTCGCCTTTTGCCACATTGTTTAAAGCCGAAGATGTAAATGAATTTAAATATTTTTTGTTGTCTTTATACACACATTTTCCTTGCAAATCATACACCGAATAATAAAATTCCTTGATTTTATTGCTAAAACATTTTACCGTAAATTCTCCTTGCGTTGGATTGGGATATGATGCAAATTGATAATCAATATTTTTAATATCAGACGTACCCAAGGCAATATTATAAGCATTGCAAAAATTAGGAACACCAAACCCCGTTGTGTTATTAGGATTTGAATATTGATTGCTCGACATTTTTACCAACTGACGAATTTCCCAACTTGTTTTAGTTGGTAATGCTTGCCACAAACAAGCAATGGCACCACACATGATAGGACTAGCAAACGATGAGCCATTAGACGCATTTAAAGCACAATTTCCAGTACTGCCTGCTATTGCGGTGCCTTTTCCTAAAGCGCAACCATCGGGTTTTGTTAATCCATTAAAGTTAGGCCCATAGCCACTTCCTCCCCATAATCCTGAACCATCTACTGAGCCTACACTAAATGAGCTATCAGCATCAGCTGGCGAAAGCATATAATGCCAAGCGCCTGCACCTTCGTTTCCTTGCGCTTGCACCACCAACACCCCTTTTGAAGCTAATTTGTTTAATGCTTGTGCAATGAGCGTTTTATTTCCAGTTAAATCAGCATACACAAATGAGGAGGATGAATTATTAAATGGCGCATCAAAATTGTTGTATCCCAACGACGAATTTACCATCCAAATCCCAGCGCTATCAACATATTCGGCAGCAGATAACCAATTATCTTGTTCAATCGGTTGTTCCGAATAGTTGTCTTCTGTATTGTATAAATAAAAATTTGCTTTAGGAGATGTCCCTACAAATGAACCAGGAATATTGCCTGCCATGCAACTCAGCACATTGGTACCATGACCATTATTAATTGCAGCCGAAAATACATAATCCGTATCTTTCACAAAATCATGCACATCTTTGAATCTGTTTTCTAAACGAATTGAATCAAAAATTGAACACGAATCTGTTCGTCTAAAATTTACATCAAACACAGCAATATCCATTCCTTCGCCTTTAAAACCCAAGTCATGCAAACAATCAGCTTCCAACATATCAATTTGCTGATAAGCTAAGCCATAATAAGCAGATGAACCAGCTGTTTTATAAGAGGGTTCGCCTTCATCACTATATTTTGTACTTGTAGTATTTCCATCAGTTTTAAAAATACCAGATTGATATCGAGCAATTAATTTTACACTTTCCACCATAGGTAAATTTGCACAATCTAATCCCTTTAATGAGTCATATGTGATTACAACCACTTGATTAAACCATTTTGAAACATTATGTACTTTCACAGCTGCCGATTTTGCCACCACAGAATCGATATAATATTTCACCACAGGTAAATCAGAACTATCCAATAGTATACTTTGATTGGCTCTTCTCATTAATGCTTTTGGCGATAAAAATTGCAATGAATCCGCAAACGTTAGTGTGCCATTTTTATCTTTAAACTTTACACGATATGCATAAGCAGGACCTGCATTTGAAAGGTTACTAATTGCTAATAAGCAAATTAAGAATAAAGCAATTTTTTTAAACATAAATTCTCATTTAATAGTTGATAAAGTTAAAGCCTTTTTTTATTAATCTAATTTCCAGTATAAAAAAAATAATATAATAAGCGAAATTAGAAATTATGTTTCTCTAGAAATTATTATAAAATAATTTGAAATGATTTGTCAGAATTCCTTTTTATAGGGAATAAAAAACCAATTAGTAAAGTTGTTGCATTTGATTTAACTGTTCCATCCTTAATGTTTATAACTTTGGAAATATTAAATAATCCAAAATTATTTCTTATTTCAGTTGAAAATATTAAAGATTCATTTAAGTTAAAAAGTACTCCAAGTCCATTTGTTAACCCAAAATCAAACTTATGGTATTGTTCAATATCATAATTAATACTTTTCTTAAAATTATTTCCTGTTGATATATTTTTCTTGCTTAATAAATATCCTCCAAATGTTCCAATTTTATAATAAAAATTTTTCTTTTCGCCTATTGCAATTTGATACATTAAGTTTATAACTAAATAATCTAAATAACCTCGAGTAGTACAATTACAAGGAGATAAATTTGGCAGAATGCCTTTGCCATTAAGCCCTTTTATTTCATATGAGAAATTTGTTGAAAATGCAGAATGTTCTGAAATGAAAGTTTTGAAATACAGTCCTGCCATTCCCCTTATTCCAGGACTATCAAAATCTTTTATAATATCATTTCCTCTATATATTGTATAGCTTGGACCTCCTTCTATTCCAAAACTGTATTTTGTATTTTGTCCATATAATGTATTTGTAAATATAAAAAATAACAGTATTAGTAAATTTTGCTTCATTTATTTATGATTTTAATTGGTTAGTTGGTTTTATTTATAATCTAAATATTCTATTTAATAGTTGATAAAGTTAAAGCCTTTTTTCAAAAAAGAGTTTAGATTTTTTTGGAGATCGAGGACATTTTCTTTGTGCATCGAAATTGCGTCGCACTCTTTTGGCGACAATTTCTTTGTTCGACAATACCAATAACAACCTTTTCAAAACTTACTAAAGACTTAATACTTACAACTAAAAACAGTAGAGTACATTTGCATTCTTAAAACTATATAACAATAATGGCTAGTGCAAGAAGTGAACGAATGAAAAAACAAAATGATTTGCAGGATATGCCGAAGGCAAAACTGAATGCAGAAAATTTTAAAAAAGGCGCACGATTATTTGATTATTTAGGTAAACA
>CANHNT010000197.1 GCA_947461985.1 Bacteroidota bacterium
GAAAATTGGTTGGAATGCTTGAGTGAAAAACACGAATAAGTGGGAAATTATTAGATTGCTTCCTTCGTTTCTGATATGTCGGAAAAGCATGAAGCAGTCAATAAACAGCTATATAATTCAGTTGGTCAATTGGTTTTATCAATCCCACCCACCCCTATCCCCTCCAAAGGAGGGGAAGTTGAAATTGATGTGAGTCATTTAAGTAAAGGAATTTATTATTTAAAAGTAGGAAATCAAACCAAGAAAGTAATAGTTGAATAAAACGAAAAAAGGATTTGCAATTGCAAATCCTTTTTTATAATAAACTAAAAACAAGTCTTAAACAGCTTCCGCCAATACTTCTTTTACTTCAGGAATCATGCGTTTCATCATGCCTTCAATGCCCGATTTTAACGTGATCATAGAAGACGGACAGCCACTGCAAGAGCCTTGAAGAGAAAGGGTTACCGAACCATTGTGGTAACTTTTAAATGATATAGCACCACCATCCATTTCAACAGCAGGCTTTACATAGTTTTCTAATAATTCTTTTATTCGAGTCACAATTTCAGCATCGTCGCCACTTGAAATATTGCTTTCTACAATTTTCACAATTTCATCTTCATTAATCACCACTTTGCCTTCCTCTAAATATTCTTTTAAAAATTCTCGAAGCGATGGAATGACTTCGTTCCAATCGGTTTCAATTGTTTTGGTAAGCGTAACAAAATTACTGGCTATAAAAACACCTTTCACAAACGGGAAACCAAACAATTCCTTCGCTAAGGGCGATGGTGTGGAGGCTTGCTCGTTTTGAAAATCGATACTTTTACTGGGGTACAATAATTTATTTGCCACAAACTTCATTGTTTCTGGATTAGGGGTCATTTCTGTATATATACTTACGATAGGATTTCCTGTCTTTAACATGATGATTAAATTTTTGGCAAAAATACATGTTTAATCTCATTTCAAACGAATTGATGTAAAAATTACGTCAATATGACTTTAGTTTATATTATTTTAGTAATTTTACTAATGGTAATCCACTTTGATTCAAATTAATACCTTCTTATGCTAAAACATTTACTCTTATTATCCTTCTTCTTTCTATTCATTCATGGAAAAGTGCAAGCACAAGTACCAATTGAGTTTATCGAGAATCGGGGGCAATGGGATGCACCATTTTCTTATAAAGGTTCTGCCAAATCTGGAGATATTTATTTACGAAAAAATGGATTTACTATTTTTTTAAGTGATATTGCGAACGCAGCCAAAATTGATGACGTTCATCATGGTGGTAAATTGGTTTCAGAAACACTGAATTACCATGCCTATAAAGTTAATTTTTTAAATAGTAATTTATCAGTTACTACGTCGCAAGAAAAATTACAAAAACATTATTATAATTATTATTTAGGCGCTGATCCTAGTAAATGGAAGCATGCTATACATCCTTCATTGGCTGTAAATTATAATAAACTCTACGATGGAATAGACATGCATGTGTATTCTGAAAATAATAATATAAAATATGATTTGTTAGTTTCTCCCCATAGCGACATTTCTAAAATAAATATTCAATACGAAGGTGTAGAACGATTAAGTGTTGTAAAAAATAAATTAGTTGTAAAGACTTCATTAGGTGAAATGATTGAATCTGAACCTTATAGTTATCAATTTATTGATGGAGAAAAAGTAGAAATTCCTTGTGAATATATTTTAAATGATGGCATTGTTTCTTTTAAAGTGGGTAAAAAATACAATCCAAAATACAAACTCATCATAGATCCCACTTTAGTATTTTGCTCTTTTGTAGGTTCTGTTGGAGACAGTTGGGGATACACTGCAACCTATGATAGCTCAGGCAATTTTTATGCAGGTGGCGTAGTTTTAAATGCACCTTACCCTGTTACAACAGGAGCAATACAAACTACTTTTCAAGGTGGAATAAACGGTGTTGGAATTGTAGCTTGTGATGCATGTTTTACCAAATTTAATCCTGCTGGTACAGCTGTTATTTATGCTACTTATTTAGGTGGAACAAATAACGAACAGCCTCATAGTATGATTGTTGATCATGATGACAATTTAGTAATTGCTGGTAGAACTTTTTCATCCAACTTCCCAACAGCAGGCAGTGGTATTTTTGATGGCAGTTACAATGGAGGAGGGGATATTTTTATTTGTAAATTCAATGCATTAGGCACAAATTTAATTGCATCGAGTTTTATTGGTGGCACTGGTGAAGATGGTGTAAATGTGCATGTAGAAGAAACGCTAATTAGTGGTTTAAAGAGAAATTATGCCGACGATGCAAGAAGTGAAGTTATCGTAGATGCAAATAATAATATTTATGTTACCGGGTCGTCTAAATCGTCTGATTTTCCCAAAATGCCAATAACTAGTTCTACATTTGGAGGTCAGCAAGATGCAGTAATATTTGAAATGAATCCTAATTTGGGATTAATTTGGAGTCGATTTTGGGGAGGTACCAATAATGATGCAGGTTATGTGTTATCAATCAATAAAACCAATCCGTTAGAATTGTTTGTAGCTGGAGGTACAGAAAGTGCTGTTAATATGCCAGCTGGCTCTTTACATACTACTTATCAAGGAGGAACAGCTGACGGATTTTTATTAAAATTTAATACGACAACTAAAGCCTTAACCGCAGGTACTTATATTGGCACGAATGCGTACGATCAGGTATATGGTGTTCAAACAGATGACAGTAATAATGTTTTTATAACAGGTCAAACATTAGGTGCTTACCCAGTTACAGCTGGAGTTTATTCAAATGCCAATTCGAGTCAATTTATTTCAAAATTAAATAATAATTTATCTTCAATTTTAGCAAGCACTGTTTTTGGTAGAGGCACAACCGCTACTACAGATATCTCAATCAATGCATTTTTAGTTGACAAATGCCAAAATGTATATGTTTCAGGATGGGGTGGATTATTAGGTGGTTTTAATGTTGCTGGTTCTACAACCAATAATTTACCAATCACAACAGGAGCTATTCAAACCACAACGGACGGTCAGGATTTTTATGTGATTGTTTTAAATAAGAATTTTTTAAGTTTACAATATGGAACATTTTTTGGATTAAACGGAGGTGGTGGCGAACATGTAGATGGTGGAACCAGTCGTTTTGATGAAAATGGAATAATTTATCAAGCAATTTGTGGAGGATGCGGTGGAACTGCTATTCCAACTACTTCAGGCGTTATTTACCCTAATAATTTAAGTCAAAACTGCAACTTAACTGCACTTAAAATAAAATTTGATTTTCAAAATCCAGATGCAGATGCTATTGCTAGTGGAGATACGGTGGGTTGTGCTCCATTAATAGTGCAATTTCAAAATAGCAGCACAAGTGCTACCGATTTTATATGGAATTTTGGAGATGGTTCGCCTACAACAAATAGTTTAAATCCTGCGCACACATACACTACGCCTGGTGTATACACCGTTTCTTTAATTGCCAATAATCTTAATGGATGTACTGTGAGTTCAGATACCGATTATATGACTATTGTAGTTAAAGTAGACACCATTCAGGCTAATTTTACCGTGGTGAAAGTTGATTCTTGTAATCCTTTTACTGCAAATTTTGTAAATACCAGTACCTCCAATTTGGCTAACAATTCGGCTACAATTTATACTTGGAATTTTGGTGACGGAACGGGGTTTACTGGCAAAAATCCACCCTTGCATACTTTTCCTGCTATTGGTATTTATACTATCACATTAACCATGACGGATACCAACGCTTGCAATAGTCCTTCTGTATTTACCTCTACTGCAAATTACAGTGTGAGTAATATGTCTACTGCTTTTAATGCACCCGATAGCGTTTGTATGCCTGCCAATGTGTTTTTTATGGATCAGTCCATCAATGCCACTGGCTGGAATTGGAATTTTGGTGATGGAGGAAATTCAACAATTTCGTCTCCAAGCCATACTTATACTACGCCTGGTGTTTATACAGTTTATTTAATTTCAGCAAATCCTGCAACATGCAATAAAAAAGACACGGCACAACAACAAATTTCTATATTTAGCTCACCCACTGCTGATTTTACTTGGAGTCCGAATCCACCCGTTCCCAATACGCC
>CANHNT010000198.1 GCA_947461985.1 Bacteroidota bacterium
AGTATATAATAATATTGCAAGCATATTCAATTGACTTATCTATGCCATACAGCATATTTTTTTTCTGCAATTGTTCATATGTAAAATAGAATATGCAAATCATAAATGCGAGAATGAAGTTGTACAATTGTGCTTTGATCCAAATTTTTAAAATGTTCATATAAAAGTACTTTGAAAAGCAAAGTAAATGTATTTATTGTCAAACACAAAATTATTTTTATCATAAAAATGTTAAAAAACATGTAAGTTTTAAAAACAACACCTCGAAAGCAATGCCTTCGAGGTGTTGTGCTATCAAGTGTCTAGCTATAAGATTTTATTAAGGCAAAATTGTAGAAAGTTTAAAACGTACCATGTCTTCTATCAAAAAGTATATCCAATCATCAATACAAATGGTAAATTATTTTTTAAACCTTCAATATGAAATTAATTAAATGTTTCTGACCATTGCTGTGGCATTTCCAATTTTTACTTTTTTATTTTTCAGTTTTTCTTCGCTAATCAATCGTAAAACATCGCTTACTTTATTTTTACGAATGGCCACAAAAGCGTAAAAATCTTTCACTTCAATCAATCCAATATCATCTGATTTTAGTTTGGCTCGTTGACTAAAAAAACCAACAATATCAATTTTATTGACTTTGTCTTTTTTACCTAAAGAAACATGCAACGTACTCCATTCTGTTTTTGTTGGTAAAGGTAAATTTTCGGCGAACTCAATTTCTTCAATTTCTTCGTGAATATAATTTGGCAATTTTTCTTCAGGAGACAATAAAACGACTACTGTACCAAAATCATCCATACGAGCTGTTCGTCCGTTTCGATGCGTATAAACATCCTCAGTGGCTGGTAAATGATAATGAATGATATAGCGAATGCCTTTGATATCTAAACCACGAGAAGCTAAATCAGTTGTGATTAGCAAATTGCTCGTGCCGTTTTTAAATGCAAATAATTCGCTTTCACGCTCACGCTGCTCCATGCCTCCATGATAATAGGAAACTTGAATGCCTTTTTCATATAATAATTTTGCCACTCGTTCCACTGCATCTCGATGATTGCAAAACACAATCGTTGGTTTATGGCCGATGAAACAAAGCAAAGAAGTTAAATCATTTATTTTATCTTTTTCTTTGGTATGCAATGTTTTTACTTCTACTTTTTGAAAAGCAATATCATCAACAGCCACCAAATGATTGATGATATGTGGATTGTTTATTTTTATAAAGTCAGGAATTTCTTTTGCTATTGTCGCAGAGGATAATATTTTTTTACGAACACTTTTTAAAGAGTTAACAATGAAACTTATTTCTTCGGTAAAACCCAATTCTAAATTCTTGTCATATTCATCTAAAATTAACGTTTCGATTGAAAAGAAATTAATATTTTTTCTGCGAATATGATCGGCAATTCTTCCTGCTGTACCAATAATTAAGGTAGGTTCTTGCAATAAATTTTGCTCTTCAATTTCACGTTTGTGTCCACCATAGCAAAGCGTTACTTTATAGCCCGAGTTAAACTTACGAAACACTTCATCAATCTGCAATGCCAATTCTCTACTTGGCACAATAATCATGGCTTGAGTGTGTGTATTTTCTTTGTCGAAATTGAGCAACAACGGCAATAAAAAGGCCAATGTTTTCCCACTTCCTGTATTCGATAAAATAACCAATTCGTCGAAATTAGGATAGGATGCCAACACATCTTCTTGCATTTTATTCAACGATTGAATACCTAATGGTTTTATTATTTCTTGTATATTTTGATTCATATTTTTAAGTCTCGTTTATATACCTTCTCCAAAGGAGATAAAATTGAACGATATTTTATTTTATTTAGTACTTCTTCCCTGATTGCCGACATCCGTCATCTGACAACATTTTAAGACTTCTCTTCCCAAACTTTCACTAACTCCACACACGTATCCATGGCTTTTTGCATGTCTTGAACACTCACATATTCATGCTTTGAATGTATCGCCATTTCACCCGTAAAAATATTCGGACAAGGTAAACCCATAAATGACAAACGTGAGCCATCCGTGCCACCCCGAATTAAATGTTGCTCAGGTTTTACGCCAGCACGAACCATCGCTTCATTGGCATAATCTATCACAAAGTTTAAATCTTTCAAAATATCCATCATGTTTCTGTATTGTTCGTACACAGAAAATTCGTACGAAGCACCAGGATACTTCGCAACAATTTCTTTTGCAATATTTTCCAAACGATCTTTATGCACTTTCAACATCGAAGTTTCAAAATCACGAATGATAAATTTAATCGTTGTTTTTTCTTGAATTCCGTTTACGGCTGTTGGATGAATATAACCTTCTCTGCCTTCTGTTGTTTCTGGGCTCCAAGAATCTTTTGGCAACGCATCTAAAATTTCACCGGCAATTTTTGTTGCATTTATTAATTTTCCTTTTGCATAACCAGGATGTGCGCTAATGCCATGAATAACCAACGTTGCGCCATCCGCACTAAACGATTCGCCTTCTAAAGCACCTCGTTCACCACCATCCAACGTATAGCCATATTGAGCACCTAATTTTTTCATATTTACTTGCTCTACACCTCTTCCTACTTCTTCATCGGGCGTAAATAAAATTCTAATTTTCCCGTGTTTTATTTCAGGGTGAGCATGCAAGAAATTGGCTAAATCCATAATGATTGCAACTCCAGCTTTATCATCTGCTCCTAACAAAGTTGTGCCAGATGCAGTAATTATATCATCGCCAATGCGTTGTGCTAAATAGCTATGTTTTGCTGTTGTTATTACTTGTGTTGTATCATCAGGCAATATAATATCTTGCCCTTGGTAGTTTTTATGTAAAATTGGTTTCACATTGGTTCCACTGCAATCGGGCGCTGTGTCCATGTGGGCACAAAAACAAATCACAGGAACATTTTTATCTGTATTAGAAGGAATCGTTGCATAAACATATCCATGCGCATCTAATTCAACTTCAGTTAGACCAATTTCGTTCAACTCTTGTTCCAAAACACGAGCTAAATCTTTTTGTTTTTCAGTACTAGGAAAACAGGTTGCTTCAGGATCACTTTGGGTATCAATTTGAACATAACGCATGAAACGCGCTGCAACCGTATAATTATAATTCATAAAAAAGTATTAAAGTGCTGCGAAGATAATACAATAGTTGTTAGGTGTTAGATGTAACTTGGTTGTTCCTTTTTTGGGGAATCATCGTCTTTTACTTTGTGCATCGAATTTGCGTCGCACTCTTCGAGGACACCTCCTTTATTCAACATTTAAATCCAGTATACTTCAAACAATAAAAACAATTTCAGCTATCCGACAATAATTAAAAAGTGTATTTTTGTAAAATGAATATGTTCAACTTTTCCGAAATTTCAATGCAGCAAATATTAACGTGCACATTTGCATTGTTTGCCGTCATTGATATATTAGGCTCCATTCCTGTTTTAATTTCACTCAAAAATAAAATGGGAAGTATCAGTGCTACCCGTGCAACTGCTGTTTCTGGTTTATTAATGCTCGCATTTTTATTTTTTGGTCAACAGTTTTTAGGGTTGCTTGGTTTAGACATTAGTTCATTTGCCATAGCAGGTTCAATTGTGCTTTTTATTTTGGGATTAGAAATGGTTTTAGGACACGATTTTTTTAAAGGCGATGCCAATGCAAAATCAGGTTCAATTGTGCCTATTGCCTTCCCAATTATTGCAGGATCTGGAACATTGACAACCATTATGTCTATTAAATCACTGTACAGCACTTACAATATCATGAATGGAATTTTCATTAATTTAATTATCATATTTTTTGCTTTAAAAAGTTTAAATCTGTTAGAAAAAATATTAGGGCAATCAGGTATTTTAGTGATTCGAAAATTTTTTGGTGTAATTCTTTTAGCAATCGCAGTAAAAATGTTTCGCACAAATTTTCATCTATGAGAATACCTTTTTTATTTCAAGGATAGAATGTAGGATTTGTTTAGGTTAAATTGTTTTATGCTTATTAACATTCGTGTATAAGTTTTTTTACAAAAAATTTCTTCTACTAAAAATAAATAACTATAATTGTATTGCAAAATATCTTACTAAC
>CANHNT010000199.1 GCA_947461985.1 Bacteroidota bacterium
AATTTTCCATTTTCTTGAAAAGAGAAACCTTCTAACATGTAGTTTTGGTTCATAATTCTATTTTGATCTGCAAAAACAAGTTGAGTAGTAGACATTAAAGCAATTGCACCCCCATCTGGTTTTGAAAGCAATATTTCTGCACCTGAGTAATCCGCAGGATTGTCAAAAGGAGCAAAGTCGCAAGTAGCGGTAATAAATAAAGGAAGCTTGTTTATGTTTTTCAGCGCATTGATGTCATTTTGAGAAAAAATTCTTTCTTCACACCAACTGTGAGGACTTCCGTGACCATTATAATTCAATAAAAAGGTACCATTATAAAGTTGTTCTCTAACAGCGGTATTTCCATCCGGGCATCTAGCCCCTGATGGGGTAAATTGTTCAACCAATGCATCTACATAAATTTTATTATTATTATAGATAGGCAATGAGTCTGTAATAATAGCAACTACCGATTCTGCATCATTCATGTGTTCTGTTCCATCACCATCGCCATCATCTGCACAAAAAGTCATGTTATTTTTCCATGGCCCAAAAGAATTGGGACTATCATAATTAATTATTTTATTGACAATGTCTTTAGCAATTAATACAGTTGGTGCTGTAATTCTTCCTACACCAATATCTAATGTGCTGATTTGACTGCTCGAAAAATCGTTTAAATTTTCTTCATCATCCAAAAATCCGAAAAAATCATCAGTAGGATAGCTCAATATTTTATTTACACTTTCTAATGTTTCATAAGTTGGCACAAAGTTAGTATTGTTGGGCACTCTATTTTTATAGTCGTATGAGGCATCGCCAAATAACAATAAATAGTTAACCATGTCATTCGGATTGGTAGCCCTGTCATATAGCATTTTTGCAAAATCTCTTATTGCTGAAATATCTTGTGAGCCAGATGAAAATTCATTGTAAATTTCTTGAGGAGTCACTACAATTGTTTTGTATCCTCTTTTGTCGATGTGATGTTGGGCTAAACGAGTTGCTTCTGAAATAAATGAAGGATGGCTAACAATAATATATTCTTTGTTGTTGAGGTTATGTAAATTTTGATTGCTTAGTTTTCCAATTATTGAAGGAGTGAATACTGCAGAGGCATCTGTTGCTACAAATCGGTGCAAAAAATCAGTTTTTTGATTAAAAGAAAGAACCGTGCCGTTTAACGTGCTGCTCATTAACGTAGGTTGAAGAGGATTGGTAACATCCCAAATTTTTATGTTCGCATTGGCATTTTGAATTTGATAATTTGCAACATTTCCGGCACCTACCGAATTCCAATCAGCGAAGTTTAAATAGCCATTAAATATTAAATTTCGTCTAGCATTTATTCTGATATAATCAATAAACCCAACGGCTTCTGAGCCACCTTTGGTAAAATTGTAATTTAATACGATCGAAGACGAATTGACTGAGGTTGTTTTTGATTCACTTAATACACGAATTTGCGGATCGTAAAATTCATATCCAAAAGGACTCAGATAAAAGGAGGATAAAGGGAGTCCATTTACAGACAACGACAAGTTGGAAGCTGAGGTTCGTTGAATGCCTCCTATTTGTGTAGAAACAGTGATTGGGGTAGATAAGTCGATGTTAGGGATGTTAAAAGCATACGATTTATTGAGGCTTCTGCCTGGCAAATCATTTAATTCATCACCCCACCACATTTTTCCGTAACGACCAATATTAACAGAATCTTTTTCGTGAAATTGAAATTCATTGAAAGAAGTTACGACTTGATTCGAGGTAGTGGGCGTATTTTCTAATTGGATTCTTTTTCCGGCTCCTTTATCAAAGTTTAAAAAATAATAACTAGCATCATTATAAATATTATACTGATGTGCAAATAGTTTTTTTACAGAGTCTTTAATGATGGAGTGGGGGCCATTGGCATAAAATAAAATGTAGTCTCCTTGATCCATTTTACCATCACCACCATCTATAACTTGTATCGCATTTTCCACTAAATCGTCATTTCTAAAAACGGCATTATCCTCTGCTAACATTTCTCCACCGTTGCCATATAATCTTATGTTAGCTGGGTTAATAGCACTTGCATTTAAGCCTAAACTATTTAAAAAATCAAAAGATATTTTATACACTCCATTTTCTGTAACAGAAATTTGATACCAATCTCCATTTGCTAACACGGAGTTGTTTGCATATACTCGTGCACCCGTAGTTTTGTTTAATGCATTGGTGTTTGTTTCTTGAACATCTAATTTGTAATCAACTAATTTAGTAATTGAACCATCTTGATTTTGAATATATTGTGGAACTAAAATGATAGCGATTGCATTTTTTCGTTCTTTGGAAATATAAACTTTAGGTTCGAAGTTGGTTGGAATTTTTGTTTTGTCTTTTACTATATTGCTTAAAACCGGCACTGTTCTTATGTCTTTTAACGTCACTACAGGCAATGAGTAATTATTCAATTTTACTTTTTGAACAACAAATAATTCATCTTCATTTACTTTTTCAGCTTGAGGAGAGAGTAAATCTTTTGCATTTTTAGAAACCGTAAAATTGTCTATGGTAGATTGCTTTATTTGAGCAGAAGAATGCAACGTGGCACAACCAAGCAATAAGCTAAATATAAGAATACTTTTTTTCATTTTACCAAAAATTGAATTAATCAAAGTTAACTGATAACGAAGTTACAGCGAATTAAATAGTGTAAAATTTATTACCTAAACTATACAATATTTTTAATTGAATAATAGTAAACGAATTAAGTACAAAATTATTGTGTTAATCTTCAAGCGTTTTTTTTGAATTGATCGTCAATTTTATTTTCTGAATTCTTCTTTTATCTAATTGAAGTACTGTAAAACCAAAATTTTCAAAATAAACAGTTTCATTTTGAGCAGGAAATTTACCAGCAATCTCAAGAACTAAACCGGCTAATGAGTCGCTTTCACCTCTAATTTTCTCAAAAATTTCTACTGGAACTGCAAGAATTCGACAAACATCATTAATTAAAGTTTTACCTTCAAAAAGATAATTATTGTCGTCAATTTTTTTAGCTAATAAATCTTCTTCATCAAATTCATCTTTAATTTCACCAATAATTTCTTCCACAATATCTTCTAAGGTTACTATGCCAGAAGTGCCACCAAACTCATCAACGACAATAGCCATGTGGTTTCTTTTTTGTTGAAATTCTTTTAAAAGAGGTTTTATTAATTTAGTTTCATGTATAAAATGAGGGGCTCTAATTAATTTATGCCAATCAGCAGCATCTTCATCAATATGAGCTAAAATATCTTTGGTATAAAGAATCCCCTTTATTTCATCTAAGTTGTCTTGATATACAGGTAACCTTGAGAAACCAGTTTCAATAATATAGGATTTTACTTGAGAAAAGTTCCAATTATAATTTAATGCAGAAACATCCATCCGAGCTCTCATAATTTGTTTTACATAAATTTCGCCAAACTTCACAATGCCTTTATAAATGTTTTTCTCTTCTTTAGTAGCAGAATGGCCAACGGTCAATTCTATTGCATTTTCAAAATCTTCGTTACTAATTTCATTCTTTTTGGAATTTGCTAGTTTTCGTTCAATAAAAGAAGTCGAAGTAACTAAAAAATTACTCAAAGGGCTCAATAAATTATCTAAAAATTTGATGGCTGGAGCTGTAAACACACTCAAGCGCATATTGTTTTGTGAGGCATATACCTTCGGCAAAACTTCCCCAAATAGAACCAAGAAAAAAGTGACTAAAACTACTTGTATGATTATATTTAGTAAGGTATAAAATTGAGGTTCATGATTTGGATAAAGAGCCTCCATGTTTATCAAACTATTAAATAATAAATTGGTGCTAATAATAACGGCAATACTTAAAAAATTATTGGCAATTAAAATAGTCGCTAATAATCTTTTAGGGTGTTCAATTAGCTCTAAAACAGCGTTGTAGCTATTGTCTTCCTTTTGCTTCATATAGTTAATATCTTTTGAGGACAAAGAAAAAAGAGCTACTTCAGAACCAGAAATTAATGCAGTAAAAAACAGTAAAATAAAAATGATAATTCCTAAAATAACCTCAGTGGAAATTCCAAGATTTTCTGTGCTTA
>CANHNT010000200.1 GCA_947461985.1 Bacteroidota bacterium
AACGGTTACTAGTGTTTTTGAAGTTAAAGAAAAAACGAAATCAGAAATTTACGCTTCAATCAATAAATGGATTTCTATAAATTATAATTCTGCAAAAAATGTTGTTCAAATGAATGATTTAGAATCAGGAACAATTATAATAAAAGGAATTAATGAAGTGAGTTATAAAAATCTAATGACAGAAGTTTTTCCGAAAGCTTTAGAATATTATAAAACTAAATTTAATCATCTGATTGAAATAAATATAAAAGACAATAAATTTAGAATTGTATATAAAATAACAGATGTGTTTATTGAAAATATGGTTCTTTCTGATATAAATTCATCTTATTTGCAAACCGGTTTTTTTAATTGTATTAGTTTTGATGGGAAAAATGATAGTACGATTTTAGTGTATAACGAGAAAATGGAAGATCAAATGAAAAAATGGATGATTGGAAAAGAAAAACGTGAAAATTTCAAATCCCTATCAAAAACTTCATTTGAAGGAATAAGTAATTCTTTAGTAAGTGACATAAAATCAACCATGCAATCAATTGAAAAGTCAATTATCGAAACCCAAAAAGACAACTGGTAAAACAGCATTTTTAGATTGTGTTGTACCTTATTTGTACCTTGAAAGTTTTTTATTTTTTTAAAGTGTTATAAATAAAGGTTTTTGTCAAATTTAGTTACTTTCTGTATTGGCAAGTAACCAATCTTACTTTTTGCTTTTATCTACTTTAGGAACCGCAAAAGTCGTAATTTGAGCCTTCTTTCCTGCTTGATATTCCGAAAGAACTTTAACTTTAGATTTGTCTGCGGATGCTTTCTTTATGTTTTTAGTTCCTCTGTCTTTGCTCATGGTAAGATCTGTTTACATAGAAAATAATTTTCCTATTTCTGTGAAGGTATCTTTTATTCAATCGAATAAACAATTTAGTTTTAAAATAGGCTTTGTAACTTTTATTACGTTTTCATTCAATTATTAAAGTAATCTTTGCACCTTAATTTATTCAATGGAAATAATTGGTTATTTAGCTTCAATTTTAATTGGCATTTCATTAGGGCTTATTGGTGGTGGTGGAAGTATTTTAACGATTCCAATTTTAGTTTATATTTTTCATATCAATCCAAAACTAGCAACTACGTATTCATTATTTATTGTTGGTTTTACGGCCGCCATAGGTTCTTTTAAGCATTATAAATTAGGTAATTTAAAATTTCAATCGGCTATTCCATTTGCCATTCCTTCATTAATTTCAATTATTTTAGTTCGTAAATTTTTAATGCCAATCATTCCTGAAACAATTTTTTCTTTTGGCAGTTTTTCAATGACAAAAGATATTTTCATGATGTTGCTATTTTCAGTTTTAATGATTTTAGCATCTTATTCAATGATTAAATCTAAACAAGAAATTGTTGAAGATGTAAAACCGAATGTATTAAATGTTGCATTAATAGGCTCTGTAGTTGGAGTCGTTACTGGCTTGTTGGGAGCAGGAGGTGGGTTTTTAATTATTCCTGCATTGATTTTCTTTACGGGTTTAACTATGAAAGAAGCCATTGGAACATCCTTGTTAATAATAGCATTTAATTCATTATTTGGTTTCTTAGGCGATGTAATCAATGGAATAAACATCGATTATCTATTTCTACTTACAATAGCCTTTTTTGCGTTGATAGGAATATTCATTGGTACTTTTTTATCAAAAAAAATAGACGGCTCAAAACTAAAACCTGCTTTTGGCTGGTTTGTTTTAGTTATGGGAATTTATATTATTATTAAAGAAGTTTATTTATAGTCAATAAAACTGTTACGTGATAAAAGTCACTTAATTCAATGTTTACTTACTCTAATTTTGTAAAAAAAATAATAACATGCAAATCGAACAAATTTATACAGGATGTATTGCTGAAGCAGCATATTACATCACTTCAAATGACGAAGCCGCAATTGTGGATCCATTGCGTGAAACAGGACCGTATTTAGAACGTTTAAAGCGCGACAATGTAAAATTGAAATATATTTTTGAAACCCATTTTCATGCTGATTTTGTGAGTGGACATGTCGATTTGGCTAAAGCTACAGGAGCTACAATCGTTTTTGGACCAACTCCTATGAAAGTAGGATTTGATGCACACATTGGAACTGATAATGAGTTGTTTAAAATTGGAGATTCTACAATCAAATTAATTCATACGCCTGGTCATACCATGGAAAGTTCTTGTTATTTATTAACCGACGAAAATGGTAAACAACAAGGAATTATTACTGGCGATACTTTGTTTATAGGAGATGTAGGCCGTCCGGATTTAGCCCAACATGTTGTTGAAGATTTAACTCAAGAAAAATTAGCAGCCCATTTATTTGATTCTTTGCGTACTAAATTAATGCCTTTGAGTGATGATTTAATTGTTTATCCTAATCATGGTGCTGGCAGTGCTTGTGGTAAAAACATGAGTAAAGAAACAACAGATACGTTAGGTAATCAAAAGAAAACAAATTATGCTTTAAATCCAGCGCTTACAAAAGAAGAATTTATTAAAGCAGTACTAGATGGTTTAACACCGCCTCCTGCATATTTTCCTCAAAATGTAATGATGAATATTAATGGTTATGAAAGCATTGATTCTATCACAGAAAAAGGGAGCAAACCTTATAATGCAGAAGAATTTGAATTGATGGCAAATGAAACTCGTGCTACGATTTTAGATACTCGTTCAAGTGCAGATTTTGCAAAAGGGTTTATTCCCAATGCAATTAATATAGGTATCAATGGCGATTTTGCACCATGGGTTGGAACTATTTTAGTAGATACAAAACATCCTATTTTGATTGTAGCTGATGAAGGTGTAGAGGAAGAAGTACTTACTCGAATTACACGGGTTGGTTTCGACAATGTAATTGGTTATTTAAAAGGTGGTTTTAAAACATGGCTTGAGGCAGGCAAAGAAATTGATACCGTTAATAGAATTTCTGCAGAGCAATTTGCGAATGAAGTACAAATAGGAGAGTCGTTAGTTTTAGATGTACGTAAAGATGGTGAATTTTCGGCAGAACATGTTGAAGAAGCTTTTAGCAGACCATTGGCTTACATTAATACTTGGATGAAAGATTTAACCGATGAAAAGCCTTTCTATATTCATTGTGCAGGCGGTTACAGAAGTATGATTGCGGCAAGCATTTTGCAATCAAGAGGCTATAGAAATTTTAAAGAAGTTGAGGGTGGATTTAATGCTATCGCTAAGACAACAATACCTAAAACTAATTTTGTTTGTCAAAGCAAAGTAATGGCCCTGTAATTTATATGGATTGTTATCATGGCAATAGTCATGTTGCATTTAGGGGTAGGTTTATTTATCAATTAGATTTTAAGAAAAAATAAGTATAGCAAGTATTCTGTCTTTATATTTACACCATTCTAAAATTGTAAATACAAAATTTTGCAAACACAAAAAACAATCCTTCTTGCCACTTTAAATGCTAAATACATTCATATGAATTTAGCCATTCGTTTATTGTTTGAATTAAATAAACATGATGAACGTTTAACGTGGAATGAATTTACGATTAAAGAAGATAAAGATTGGATTGCCAGCGAATGCGCAAAATTTGAAGTCGTGTGTTTGAGTTGTTATATTTGGAATATTGAGCAAACTAAAATGGTTTGTGAGAAAATAAAAGCCATCAATCCCCATTGTAAAATTATGTTGGGTGGTCCCGAAGTTTCGTATGAATGGGAAGAAATTATTGCATTGCCTTCTGTAGATTACATTATTAAAGGAGAAGGCGAAGTTCCATTTGCTTCGTTTTTGAAATTTTATCCAAATGTGGAAGCGATTCCAAATTTAATTTCAAAAAATGAACATGGTGTCAATTTTCATCAAGATAATTTTACGTTCAATTTAAATTTGTATGTCAACACAAACCCTTATCAACATGATGATACAGAGAGTTTGCAAAACAGGGTTTTATATATTGAAACGTCAAGAGGGTGTCCCTATAAATGCGAATTTTGTTTAGCAAGCTTAGATAATAAAGTTCGTTATTTACCAATCGACCATATTAAATCCAATTTATTG
>CANHNT010000201.1 GCA_947461985.1 Bacteroidota bacterium
ATATTTTTATTCAATTGCATGGCAAGGAGTTGTCGTACAATAATTTAGTAGATGTGGATGCGGCAGTGCAATTAATTAATGAATTCCGTTCTCCTCTTCTCCTAAAGGAGAAGGGGAAGGGGGATGAGGTCTCTGTATTTGGAATAATTAAACACACCAATGTTTGTGGTATTGCTTCAAAATCTACCCTTATTGATGCTTGGAAAAATGCATTGGCAGGCGATCCTGAAAGTGCCTTTGGTGGCGTTTTAGTAACAAATGGTATTATTAATAAAGAAGTTGCAGAAGCCATTCATGAAATCTTTTTTGAAGTTTTAATTGCGAAAAATTTTGATGCAGATGCGTTGGAAATTCTTCAACAAAAGAAAAATAGAATTTTGTTGGTGTTAAAAGATGTGGAATTACCTGCTACATCAACTAAAACATTATTAAACGGAACGATTTCTCAACAAGTTGATAAAGGCAATTACGTGGCTTGGAAAGAAGTTGGTGGAAGAGAAACTACGGCTTCTGAAAAAGAAGATTTAGCATTTGCTAATTTGATTTGCAAACATTTAAAATCGAATGCGATTGCTTTAATCAAAAATAAACAACTAATTGGAAAAGGTTGTGGTCAAACGTCTCGAATTGATGCCTTGCGTCATGCGATTGAAAAAGCAAACCATTTTGAATTTGATTTGAAGGGCGCTGTGTTAGCATCCGATGCGTTTTTCCCTTTTGACGACTGCGTAAAAATTGCACATGAAAATGGCATTGAAGCATTTATTCAACCTGGTGGGAGCATTCGAGATAAAGACAGTATTCAATATTGTGTTGATAATGGGTTGTCAATGGTCATCACCGAAATGCGCCATTTTAAACATTAATATTTAATTAACCATCGCATTTTTTACATTAAATAAAAGCAATAGTCTTATATTTGAATTACATAAAAGAAAAATAAATAATCATGTTCAAAAAAATAATTTTAAGTGCTGTGTTCATTTTAGGTTCAACAGCAATGTTTGCTCAAACACAAGAATTGCCAACGACTACAGTGCGTGACATTAATGGCAAACAAATTTCGTTTAATGAGGCATTTGAAAAAGGAAAGGTAACCATGGTGAGCTTTTGGGCTACTTGGTGTGTGCCTTGCAAACAAGAAATAAAAAACATAAAAGGAAAATTAGAAGGTTGGAAAAAAGAAGCCGATTTTAATTATATGACGGTATCCATTGATGATTCGAGAAACACGGCATTGGTTAAAACATATTCAAAATCTCAAGGTTGGAATTTCCCTGTGTTATTAGATCCAAACAGCGATTTGAAACGTTCATTAAATTTTCAAAATGTTCCTTATACCATCATTGTAGATCAAAATGGAAAAATAGTTTACCAACACACTGGCTATGAAGAAGGAGGAGAAAATGAATTGTTTGAAATGATAAAAAAATTAGCAAACACAAAATAATTAACACTCAAAATAAATATTAAAAAAGCTGACTGATAAAGTCAGCTTTTTTTTATTGAAGAGCTATTTTTTTCCTTGTTTCCAAACAAATTGGTTACCCTATTTTCAAATGAGCAATTTTAAAAAATAGGTTATGTTCAATATAAAATTATGCTAAAAAAGATAGATAAATAGAGAATGTATTTTTAATATAGTAATTTTACAAGAATGCATTTTTTACATTTATTGATTGGTATATTGGTTGGTATATATGGCTATATGATGCCAGGTTATATCAATTTAAGTGTGTTTCAGTTAGGCATGCAAGTGCACAAAAAAGCACTTTATCAAGTGCTAGTAATCATTGCTATTATTGAATTTCCGTATTGCTTTTTATCAATGAGTGCAATGAAGTGGCTTATGGAACAAGACGTCATATTATTGATATTAAAATGGTTGATAGTAGCTGTTTTATTTATCGTTGCCTTTATTTCTTTATTGGCTGCCAAAAAAAAATCAATATCTCAAGCAGTTCCTTCTGAAAATTTAGATAGAAAACAAATAAATAAGTTAATCGCTTTTGCTATTTTTAATCCTTTTCAATTATCAGCATGGGCAATTTGGGGTGCTTATTTTATCGAAAAAAAATGGTTTAGTTGGACTCCTTTTTCTATATCAATATTTAGTTTAGGAGCAACTATTGGAGTTGCTATCATTCTTTATGTTTATGCGATCGCAGGCAAAAAAATGATCAGTTATTTTTCATCACATCGAATGCAAATAGACTATGGTATTTCGGGCATTTTGTTTTTGTTGGCAATTGTGCAGTTAGTCAGAAACCTGATATAAATGGTGTTGAAAAACTATAAAATTCCTTCTCGAATGATATCATGAATATGTAAAACTCCAGCATATTGTTGATTATCTAATACAATCAATTGAGAAATATTATTAGAGCGCAATACATCAAGTGCATAAACTGCCAATTCGGATTGTTGAATTGTTTTAGGCAGTGGATTCATAATGTCTTTAGCAGTGGATGATTTTATATCAAAATCTTTTTCCAACATTCTTCTAATATCACCATCTGTAATAATGCCGGCTAACGTTCCATCTTCATTTAAAACAGCTGTTGTACCCAATCGCTTAGATGTAATTTCAACAATGGTATCTTTTAAATTCGTATGTGTGAACACTTTTGGCATTTCATTTTTCGAACTTAAATCGTGCACAAGTAAATACAAGCGTTTGCCTAAGGCTCCACCTGGATGATATTTTGCAAAATCTTTTGGCGCAAATCCTTTTAATTTTAATAAACACACGGCAAGTGCATCACCCATCACTAATTGAGCGGTGGTGCTGCTGGTAGGTGCCAAGTTATTCGGACAAGCTTCTGCATCCACTGTAGAATTGATAACATAATCGGCATGCGTTGCTAAAAATGAATGTACATTTCCACACAAAGCAATTAATGTATTTCCGAAATTTTTTATTAACGGAGTTAACACTTTTATCTCTTCGCTTTCGCCACTTTTAGAAATAATCATGGCAACATCATCTTGTTGCAACATGCCCAAATCGCCATGAATAGCATCAGCTGCATGCAAAAAAATAGAAGGGGTTCCTGTACTATTTAAAGTAGCCACAATTTTTTGTGCAATAATGGCACTTTTTCCAATGCCACTAATCACTACTCGGCCTTTGCTTTCATGAATCGTTTTTACAGAGGCTAAAAAATCATCATCAATAAATGATTTTAATTTATCAATCGAACGGGCTTCGATGGCAATTGTTTCTTGTGCTGTTTCAAAAATTAATTCTTTGTTCAACTTGTGTTTATTATTTAGCAAATGTAATTACCATTTCGCAATTTTAAATGTTTGTGTTTGCGTACCTATTTTTAGGGTCAATAAATAAATACCTGCTTCTAATTTTTCGGGAGAAATAAGTATATTTTTTGTAGATGTAAATAGTTCTTTTGAAATCATTTTTCCTGCCATGTCGGTGATTGCGTATAGGCCATTCGTATTATTTGGAAATAAAACAGAAAGCGAATTTTCGCCTTTTGCAAAACCGATTGAATTTGCCAATTGGCATAATGGAGAATTTGGTATTTCAGCGATTGAAACGGGCAAACAATTTGAACTTAAAATATTTCTGAGTTGAAAGTGAGTGCAAATGCTCGATGCATTTATTCCATTAAACAATAAAGTATCTGCTTTTAAAACATACAATGCAGCTTCAGGTAATGTTGTGTTGTTGGTAAAAAAATGCAATGATTCAAGCATTAATCGATCGGTTACATAATTGCCTAAATCGGTCGACATTGCACTCATTGCACTGTTCCAAATTTCGCCAAGTTTATAAATGTCGTTGGTGGTTCCATAATTTGTAGAAGTATTCGCTTTTCTTCCAATCCAAAAAGAATTATGACCGTCCCAACTAAACATATTTTCCCAGTTATACGTGTTTAAACTTCGAGAGTATGAAGTCGCAAAATAATCTGCTAAACCTTCATCAAGTCCTGCACGTTCATTGCTAAAATTATCATTTCCATTCGCACTCCAACTAATACCATGACAATATTCATGAATAATTACATCCGCATCTTCGGCATCATC
>CANHNT010000202.1 GCA_947461985.1 Bacteroidota bacterium
TAGCTACTGCAATGTATTTGGTCTTTACAAGATATTATTTTGTTTCATTTTTAAGAAAATGTAGACTAAAAAATTTTAGTTTCATTAAATGTCTATTATTCTATACATTCTACATTTATTTCGTTGGTCCCAAAACCAAATTAAATAATTCTGCCCAATCCCATGTGTCTCCGTACCAACATCCATCATACGAAAAAATAAGCTTTTGATTATATACAATACAAATAGTCATTAAGGAAAAAACTACTGTTTTAATGGTTCCTTTGGTAAATAATTTTTGAATAAAAAATCCAAATGGCAGAGCAAATAGGGAATAATATTCAATATATGGACGACAACCGAACGAACATCCATAGTGCCAACAGTGCCAACTTGAAAATATATAGGAAATAAGTAAAAAATATATTCCGATTAAAATACTGCGACTTGGATTTTCTGTAAAATAACTAGCTATACTGATCAATATAAAAAGCATGATCGGATTGTAAATAAATAGACCATTATTTGTTGAAAACCATAAATACATTAATTTAGGTTGTAGAATATTTGAAAAACTTTCCCCTGTATATGCATATTGAAAATAATTTCCAGAAGCATATTTCCAATATAATAATTGAGGCAAAATCACAAGAAATGAAACAAAGAAGGTTAGGAAATAGTTGGATACATTATTTTTAATGTTTGATACTTTAATTGAATTAAACATAAAATAAACAGGCAGAAATAGAACGTTAATAGGTCGTACTATCAAAATTAATCCTATAACCAAACCGAATAAACAATAATGTATTTTTCTACCTTCTTTAGCTATAAATGTACTTAGATATAGGTAACATGAAAATAAGAATAGGGAGTAGATGTGTGACATTCCAGTCTCAAAAATCGAATAATAGAAAATGTTTGTTCCGAGATACAGAAAGCTTACCGTAATTAAAGATATCTTTTTACTCAAATACCGTTTTAGGAAAAAATATAAAATAATGAGCGAAAAAAAAGAATAAAGTACCGCTGAAATGTTAATTGCTTTATGGTATTGGATTGAAAAACCATCTTGATTGAAACCAAATAACTTTGACAAACTATGACATACGATGAAGCATGGTGCTTGCATTAGGGAAACACCATAGGTATATTTTGTTATTATTTTATTATGATTTATAAAAAAACCATTTCCAGTTTTTTTATCAATCTCAGCAGGCATATTTTTAGTTTCAAAATTATAAATAAACAATGCTGGTAAATAAATATAATATCCGGCTTTATCCGCCCATATTTCACTATGATAATTTTGAATTCCTGATTTGTTATGTCTATTTAGTGATAAAAATAAAGTGAACACTAAGAAAAGTAATAACAACCAATTGATAGTTTTCCTCATTTTACAGCTATTTGAGTATAAATACTTTTTACGATAGTTTGATAATTTTTTAGTAGTAATATAGTTATTGTAAATGGTAATAACAAAACTACCCGTTTTAAAGAAATTTCAACTAATTTTTCCTTATAAATGAGTTTGGCGCTCTCGGATTGGATGGTCAATATACTTCCTTTGTAAAGTCCAACAAGACACAAAATGAATGTAACCAAAAATATAAGTGAAAATTTATGGACTAATTTCATTATTTTGAATCGGTTAAATGTTTTTCTCAAAATTAACTAAAAGTATTATACCGAAGTAATTATACTTAGTCAAAACACCCAAAAACCGAAGCGACATTTATTTCAAAAGTAGTAAATAGTTGTTCGAAATGGGACATAAGAGCCTATTGCTAAGGCGCTTTTATATGAGGTTTTTCTTATAGATTTATCTAAAATTCAAGATTTCCTTCAAGTCCTAATTCAATAATTTTTTTCAAAGTTGAAAGTCTCACTGCTTTGATGTTGTCCTCTATTTTAGAAATGTAGGATTTTGTAGTTCCAACTTTTTCAGTAAGTTGTTCTTGAGTCATTCCTTTTTTTAGTTGATCTTTTAGAAAGTCTTCATTTTTTTTAGCAATAACTTCTCTTATATTTATAATTCTATTGTAAATCAAAAGTTACTAAAATAAAAATTTATTTTGAAGTGTTTTTTTTGGTTATGGTATGCTATTTTATCTTGTAACATTTTGAATAAAAGATTTTTGCAATATAATTTATTTATTGTTGGCAATAGTTTTACTTAGAAATTTTAGTCTTACATTTTTTAAATAATCATTTTGATTTCCAGTTTTCACTTCAAGAGTGACCGTTTTTTCTTGATTATCGACAATTGGATTGAACTCAAAATTAAAGAATCCTGTTTGGAATTGATTAAGATATTTTTCATGAAAATGGAGTAAATAACGTTCATGCCAATAGTAATTATACTTGTCGCTTGACTTATTAATGCTTAACACTATTCTTGTGTCATTATTTTCTTGATAGGCATTGTCAATTAATACTTGTATGATACTTACCTTATCAAAATTAGGTATGTCAATAGTACTAATTTTATGAACTTCGTTAATTGTATTCTTAGGAAAAAAAACATCTCCAATATTAATTTCATCTAGAGTAGAATAAAGATTTGAATCGAAATTATTTTTCCAAACTAGCCCTTTAAATCTATCGTCCGTTTTCAAAAATATTTTCCAATATTTTTCTTTATCCATGTCAATCCAATGGAGAATGAATTCTTTGTATTGATATGTTTGAATGATATTCAAAGGAACAGAGGGAAGAGCTAATATCATTACTAATATTCGTGGTGTAACATTAATGCTATTCAACATGAAAGCAAAAGGGATAAAAAATACAGTATAGTAATCAATATATGCTCGCAATCCATAGCTGCAACCATAAAACCACGACCACCAGGAGGAAAGCACGTATGTTACTATCAGAAAAAAAGAAACCCATGTGAATAGTAAATAGAAATACTTTTTGTAAGCAAACCAGATAATACTTAGGATGGTGAATAGTAATATTGGGGTGTAAATAAAAAGCCCTTTTTTGTAACTAAATAAAATACTATAGAAATGAGGGTCTAAAAAATTAAAACTTTCTCCTTGATATGAATAAACAAAGAAATGCCCAGTTTGCAAATACCATGCTATTGATTGGATAGAGGACATTCCAATAAACAATATAATACCTAACATTAGGCTTCTCTTATTAGTGAAAAGTGACCTAATTCCAGTTTTTAGGTTTTCTACTGAACCAGCTAGAAAAGGTATAAATACAATGATTAGAATATTTGGCTGACGAAGTATGAATATTAGACCTAAAAAAAGACAACCTAAAAAAAAATGGTTTATTTTTTTTTGATGTAAATATGATTTGATGAAATAAATAAACGCGGTAATAGCAAATAATGAGTAGATATGACTATATCCAGCATCGTAACTAGAGTAATGAGTTACAGAAGTTGCTAAAACTAAAGTTAATTGACAAAAAATTATTATATATTTTTTTATATTGTATAGGGTAAGTATTTTTTTTAAAAAGAGGATATTTAGAAACAAATAAAAAAGGGCAGAATAAAAAATGGTCTTTTGAAAAGAACCCTGATATCCATCGTTGTTGTCTCCTGAAAGGTTTGATGTAAAGTAGGTATAGGCGAAAAAAGGAAGTTGTAAAAGAGCTGTTCCGCAGGGATATTTGTCAACTTTAAAATCATTATAATCCACATATACTCCTGTAGAAATTATTCGATTGTAGAGAAGTGGATCTTCTTTTATAGAATTATAATTTCTTACAAAATCATGGTGTATAAAAATTGAAGGTAAATAATCGTAATAACCTACTCCGTCTGCATTAATAGTCTTGTCAGTATTTCCAATATAATTATTTATAAAAAAAATAAAGCTAAAGATTATTAAAACCTCAGCTATAAAATGTTTCAAAACAGCTATTAATATTTTTATCATGCTAATTATTGCAAACGGTTTGCAGATTTGCGATGTGGCGGACTTAGTAGCACTAACTTTCACTTTACCACTAAACCCGCCATATCCCCAAATGTGCTGTTATGTGCTGGTTATCGTTACTG
This sequence comes from Bacteroidota bacterium, assembly GCA_947461985.1. Taxonomy (GTDB): domain Bacteria; phylum Bacteroidota; class Bacteroidia; order Chitinophagales; family Chitinophagaceae; genus OLB11. The sequence continues at coordinate 4,010 of CANHNT010000202.1, forward strand.
TATCACTATTTTCCTGTTTTCTATAGTGTTGTTTTGCGGG
>CANHNT010000203.1 GCA_947461985.1 Bacteroidota bacterium
CCATTGCATAGTATCTTCCAGTAACACTGGCTATTTTACCAACACTCGTTTTTAAATGTGCTTCTATTTCTTTTACATACCCTAATCCGCTTTTGGGATCCGTATCTCTACCATCAGTAAACACGTGAATGACAACATTAACTAATTTTTTATTTTGACAAATATCACAAATAGATTTTAAATGATTGATGTGAGAATGGACACCTCCATCACTCAATAAACCGATTAAATGGAGTGTTTTATTATTTTCTAAACAGTAATTAATCGTGGCATTAAACGCTTTATTTTGGGCTAATTCTCCCGATTTTATGGCCACGTTAATTCTCTGTAACTCTTGATATACAATGCGTCCAGCACCTATATTCAAGTGTCCTACTTCACTGTTTCCCATTTGCCCATTTGGCAAACCCACAGCCTCACCACAAGTAATAAGTTCTGCATTGGGATATTTATTATATAACGATTTTACAAATGGTACATTGGCATGCTGAATTGCGTCTGAAGAATAAATTTTACCATGTCCCCAGCCATCCATTATGATTATCATGCTCTTTTTTGTCATAAATGCAAAATTATGAAATATATTTACACTTTAGACAATTCATAACTAGTTAATTCACTTGAAGTTACAAGCAAAAATATTTTCTGACCTACTATTCCGAAAAGTTTTTCTGATGGTTTTACTTCTTGTTTTTTTGCAGGCAAATTTGTATTCTCAAGATTATATGAGTACAATTTCAACTGCGATGAAACAAGGAGACACAAGATCTATTGCTATATATTTTGATAATACCATTGATCTAACTTTTTCTGATAACACAAATACTTATTCTAAAAAACAGGCATTAGTTATCATTCAAAATTTCTTTAATAAAATTGAACCCAGAGATTATATCCCTCAACAAAGAGGAAAATCTCAAAGTAACAATACTAAATTTAATATTGGAAGCCTTTATACTTCAAACGGAATTTATAAAGTTTACATGTTATTTATTGTCAAAAAAGGTGTTTATTTCTTAAAAGAACTTCGTTTCGAAAAGTAATCCTGCTTTTTTGCTTTCCTTTTTTTACTTTTGAAAAATGGATTTTAACTCATTTATTAAAACTGCTTTAGAAGAAGATGTTCGAGATGGCGACCACTCCACTTTATGTTGCATTCCTGCAGATAAAAAAGGCAAAGCAATTCTCAAAATAAAAGAAAAAGGCATTTTGGCAGGAATAGATGTGGCTAAAGATATTTTTCTTTTTATGGAGCCTTCGGCAGAAATGACTATTTATAAAAAGGACGGCGAAGAAGTCAATATTGGAGATATTGCCTTTGAAGTAATTGCATCTATTCATACTATTTTAAAAGCAGAACGTTTGGTTTTAAATATCATGCAGCGAATGGGAGGAATTGCGACACTCACTCATATTTATGCCAATAAAATAAAAAATTATCCAACTCAAATTTTAGATACCAGAAAAACAACGCCCAACTTTCGTTGGTTTGAAAAACGAGCTGCAGTCATTGGTGGTGGACATAATCACAGAATGGGTTTATATGATATGATCATGCTGAAAGATAATCACATTGATTACTGTGGAGGCATTGAAAAGGCCATTAAAAAAGCAAATGAATATTTGAAAGAAAATAAATTAAACATTCCCATTGAAGTAGAAACTAGAAGCATTGATGACGTAAAAAAAGTGGTAGCCGTTGGAAATATACAACGCATCATGTTAGATAATTTTACACCAGAAAAAATAGTAGAAGCATTGAAAATAATTGATAAAAAATTTGAAACTGAAGCAAGTGGTGGAATCAATTTAGAAACCATTGAATCATTTGCAAAAACAGGAGTAGATTTTATTTCTGTAGGTGCTATTATTCATCATGCAGTTAGTATGGACATTAGTTTAAAAGCCGTTATTGTTTAATGCAGGATTTATTTGTTTTTATTGTCAATGCTCGAATAGGAGAAAAACGAATTGCTGAACTTACCCAAGCAATACAATATACATTTGGAACGAATGGCTATAAAATTTTTCAAACAGAATACAGTGGTCATGCAAAAGATTTAGCCATTCAATTCGTGAATGAAGGTGTTCAAAATATTGTGGCTGTTGGTGGAGATGGTACCGTGAATGAAGTCATTCAAGTTTTAGCAAAAAAAGATATTACACTAGGTATTATACCTACTGGCTCCGGCAATGGCTTGGCTCGTCATTGTAAAATTCCATTGAAGATGAATGAGGCTGTTGCATTATTAAAAACTGGCAAACCTGCATTAATTGATTTAGGGAAAATAAATGATGTTTATTTTATCAGCAATGCAGGTGTTGGTTTTGATGCTGTAGTTTGTAACACCATTAAACAAACCAAAAGTAGAGGATTGAAAATGTATATAAGAAAAGTAATTCAACATTATTTTCCATACAAGGTAGATACTTATACCATTCATATTGATGGAAAAGAATTTAAGCAAAAAGCATTTTTTATGAATGTTGCCAATGGTAAAGAATTTGGTTATGGTTTTGAAATTGCACCAAATGCTACGTTACAAGATGGCTTGTTGGATATGATTATCGTCAAATCAATTAACCCAATAAATGGTTTTAAATTTGTGATTGATGGTTGGCGAAAAAAATTAACTACTAACAAAAATTGTATTTATCAACGAGGAAAAAAAATACGTATTGAAGGAGAACAATTAATTTATTTTCAAGCAGATGGCGATGCACATGATTGCAATACTATTTGCGAAATAGAAGTGCATGAAAATGCATTACAAATTATTGTACCTTCATCGTCAAATTCATTATAGAAACACGAAAAAATGAGTAAAAATAAAATTGACACCAGTGGATTGGTTTATTCTACAGACCCCAATTTCTCTGTTGAGGAAGAACATGAAGAGCAAGAAACATTGTCCATTTCTCAACAAAAATTAAAAGTAAAATTAGATACAAAACAACGTGCTGGAAAAGTGGTAACATTAGTTGAGGGTTTTATTGGCACTCAATCTGATTTAGAAAATTTAGGTAAACAATTGAAAACTAAATGTGGAACAGGAGGCTCTGCAAAAGATGGACAAATTATTATTCAAGGCGATTATAAAATAAAAGTGATTGAAAACTTACAAAAAATGGGTTACTCCGTAAAATAAAAATATGAAATTAAATAGAATTTTTCTTGTTGTAATTGCTCTACTAATTACAAGTACAGCTTGTAAGCATAAAGCAACATATTACAATGGTGAAAGCATGGCAAACTATCCTGATATGGAATTAATTTGGAAAGAAAATTTTGAACATTTTGATAGAGGTCCTGAAACCTACAAATTAGTTACAATTGAAAACAAAAAAAAAGATACCACATTTGTTCACCCTGACAATATTGATTGGAACGATTGGAAAGGTCCTTTAGTAACAACTAATATTCATAAAAAAGAATTTGATAAGCAATATAAAATTGACATGTTTAGTGATACACTTTCAAACTCAATGACCATTTTATATTCTTCGCTCAATCTCCAAAACCCAACAAATAACTTGAGTATTGTTTCCAATGGAATAGACAATTCGATTTCATCTGTTTTTGTAAATTATGTGGATGCTGGTTTTTTCTCTTCAACTTCTTACAAATTACTATATGTGAATGGTGTTTCCATACAAGTGCAAGAAACTATCAAAAAACCATTTTCAAAATTGAAAAAAAGAATTAGAACCTTGTATTTTAATTAATAATATTTATGATTTCAGTTGGCGAAGGGAAACAATTAATTCAAGAAACAATTTCTAATGAAAATACAATTGAAATAGAAATCAGCAATGCTGTTGGATACGCATTAGCCAATGATATTTTTGCGCCAATCCATTTTCCTTCGTTTCGTCAATCAGCAATGGATGGTTATGCAATTCGATATGAAGATTTTTTAGCATCTAATTCATTTATTGTTCAAGATGAAATTCAAGCAGGAGA
>CANHNT010000204.1 GCA_947461985.1 Bacteroidota bacterium
CCAAATGTAAACATTCATTTATTGAAAAATATTCCTACAGGAGCTGGTTTGGGAGGAGGTTCGGCCGATGCAACATTTATGCTCATGGCGTTAAACAAGCATTTTCAATTAGAAATTGCCAAACAAAAAATAATAGACTACGCTGCACAATTAGGAAGCGACTGCCCCTTTTTTATTCATAACCAACCATGCAAAGCAACGGGTAGAGGAGAAGTTTTGGAAATTATTAAATTAAATTTATCAGCCTATCAATTTGTGCTAGTCAATCCTAAAATACATGTCAATACCGGTTGGGCATTTGCTCAATTAACACCCCATCAACCACAAAAATCGGTATTCAATATTATTCAACAACCCATCAATTCTTGGAAAGAAGAATTAGTCAATGATTTTGAAAAACCTATTTTTGAAGCACATCCAATGTTACAAAATATCAAAAATAAATTATATGAACAAGGCGCACTATACGCATCCATGAGTGGTAGTGGCAGCACGTTATTTGGTATTTTTAATAAAGATTTTAACAAAGAAAATATCAAAAATACGTTCGAAGAATGGAGTGTTTATTTTGTGTAATGAATCACTTAAAATTCACCATTAACAATTAATAATTAACAATTAATAATTAACAATTAATAATTAATAATTAATAATTAACAATTAATAATTAATAATTAACAATTAATAATTAAAAACTACTCCCATCTATTTCTATAAATATCATAATGTTGCAATCCTATTTTAAACTGAAAAGGATTGTTTTGTTGGTTGGCAATGCTACTCACCACATAAGCACCCAATTTAAATTTTTCGCCAAAGAGTTTAAATGGTTTTTCTAAACCGGCAAACAATTCAAAATAAATAAGTTTTCGTTCAGGAACATACAAAGCGCCACCACCAGCAATTTCGTACAATTTTAATTTTTTCATGTACGGAATTTTATTAATTAACGAACCATAAAATTCATGCACATAATGCCCTTCAACAAAAGTGTTTAGCACAGGAAACGTTGAATCTAACGATTGGAAATTTCGGGTAGGTTCATTAAAAATCCAAGGGTCGCCTCTTCTAATAAATTTATAATCGATTTGTTGTAAATTGGTTTTCGTTAAAAAATTTCCAGTAAAAACTTTATATTCTGAAATGCCGAGTAAGCCCAATTTTAAACGTTGTTTTAAACCAAATTCTACATAATCATAATCTACAATACTTTTTATAACACCAGGAACCCCTTTTCTCCAAGTACCATAAATGGTAGGATATTTTGAGCCCAAAATAACTTTTTGTCGAGGTTCACGCATATACATTTGTAGAGGCGTATACTCCAGCGTTATTACATTGTAAAAAACATTGTAGGGGTTAAATACATTGTATTTAGCTGTATCCGAACCAGCATTGCTTAGCCATTGATCAAGTGCATTGTCGGTATTGTTAAATTGAATTGGAGTTCTGTGGGCAAACTCTATTTTATTTCGTAAAACCAATCCATTCATTAATTCAACACCATGTTCTAATTCGACATAATCTTTTTTATAAAAATTTGAACGACGCAATATATTAATGTAGGAATCATTCGCAAAAACCAATTCATAATTTCGTCCAGTACTCATATTTACATACCCATTGTTAAACGGATTGTATCGATAAAATCCTCTTATAAATCCAATGAAATCTTTTTTTACACCACCATAAGCAATATCGGTACCCAACGAAAAAGTTTTTTTATTTTTAGGGGTGATGTAATAATTTATGCCCGTTCCAAATCGAGCACCTCCAGGGTATAAAAATCGATAAATTGATGTAATCGGGTAAAAACTAATGGTTCTTTCATTCGCCCTTTTGTAAAAAGAAACGCCCGTAAATAACACTTCATCCCAAGTAACTTTGTTATTTTTTTTATCAATCGAATCTAAATATTGGGTGGTGTGTGTGTAATCAAAAATGCTGTCTTTGTAATGAATAAATTGCAATTCTTTTTCAGTTAAAGGTTCTTTTCTTACCGTATTCCAAAAGGTAGAATCTCGTTCGTAAGCTGCTAACGAGGTCGAACTTACTTCAGTCGTAAAATATTTTTTCTTAAAAACAGTATCTATTTTATAATCATCAAAAATAACAATGGTTGTTCCGTCATTTTTAGACTTACCCGATTTTGAAAAATAATTCAATTCTAATCGGTCTAACATCCACGTTTTTTGTTGAATTAATTCATACGAAATAATGGCTTCAAATTTATCATATTCTGTCAATAAATGAGAGGGGAAAGTATATCGTGCATCAATGATAGACCACGAGGTATCCACAACCACCACTTCACCATCTATTAATGCATTGCCAGCTTTTACAGGAGAAAATTTAATGGTGTACAATGTATGCCCACTTCTTTTATCTACTTTAATTGTTTTAAATTTATAACCAACCAAACCACTGTAACTAATAGGCGATAGCATAGGCGTTTGAGTTAATGCAGGCACTCTAATTAAGTTGTTGTACAAACTAAAATCGCCATCAGTAGTTGTCATGTAAAAAAGGCCTGCCGTATTTCCCCGTTTTTTTATTCCGGTTCTTTCTTCTTTAATTTTATCAGGATATTCATAATCTACACGCATATAAATTTCAGCCATGCGCATGTTGCTCAATGATTTTGAAACCGAATCGTTTATTTTTTTTTGAAGGATAGAGTCCGTTAAAACAACCTCATTTTTTTTATTTTTTTTATCGACAGGAGAGGAGAGTGTTTCAGTAGCTTTTATGTAGGCGTTGCAAGAAAATGTATTTATTTTAGATAAATTCGCCTCTTTGTTTTTAATCACCTGCCGAATATATTCTTCGGCTTTGTCTTTTTTATTGGCTGTAATTTTTACTTCATTTATTCCTTTTGTATTCGTTTCTAAAATAACGTTTAACGTCATCCCACTTTTACGAACAATTACTTTTTGCTCTTTTGTTTTATAACCAATCAACGAAAAAATAAGGTCATATTCTCCTTCTTCCAATTTTAATTTATATCGTCCATTATCATCTGTACGCGTTCCCATTTGTTGAGATTTTATTTGAACCGTTACAAAACTTAAAGGCTCCAAAAGCGTATTCGTAACTTTTCCTTCTAAAATAAATTGCTCAGCCATCAGGTTGATAGAAAGAAAGAAAGTAACAATTAATAATGAAATTTTTTTTATCATAAAAGCAGGTCCACAAATGTAACGTAATTCTTAGTTTGGATATTGCATTCGATAAAATTTTTAATCTGGATTAATTGTATTTTTTATAGATTGTATTGTAATAATGCCTTTTTCACATTTATTCAAATGATTGTTTGAACGATAAATGTGTTTGATTTTAAAAATTGACTTATTCAATCGAAAACCTCAAGAAAAATTAAAAGATTACATTACGAACACTTCCAACCAAAAAAAGGTGTACTGAAAAGTACACCTTTACTATATAAAATGAATTGTATTATTTTACGTGAGCAACAATTGCTTTAAAAGTTGCAGGCTCATTCATAGCCATATCAGCTAAAACTTTACGGTTTAACGTAACGTCAGACTTGATTAATTTGTTCATGAATGTAGAGTAATTCATACCTTCAGCACGGATAGCAGCGTTTATACGAGCAATCCATAAAGTACGATATTCACGTTTTTTCAATTTACGACCTCTAAATTTGTAGGTCATTCCTTTTTCAACAACGTTTTTCGCAACGGTAAATACATTTTTACGCTTACCGTAAAAACCTTTAGCTTGCTTTAATATTTTCTTTTTTCTTGCTCTACTTGCAACGGCGTTTTTTGAACGTGGCATATTTTAAAATTTTACTTGTATTAATAATTTTTACTAACAACTGCCAACTAGCAATTGCCAACTGATTGACTATCCTCCTATACAAAGAAGACGGTTAACCATACTTGAATTAGCACTTCCTACTAAACAACTTCCACGTAAATGACG
>CANHNT010000205.1 GCA_947461985.1 Bacteroidota bacterium
CAAGAAATTAAATATGTCTAAAGTGCAAATAATTACGATGGCATCTATTGTAGAAGAAGAAACCAACATCAAAGAAGATAAATACAAAATTGCCAGCACCTATTTAAATAGAATTAAAATTGGAATGCCTTTACAAGCCGATCCAACATGTAAATTTGCAGTAGGCAATTTTGGGTTAAAAAGAATCCTTAAAATACATACTGAAATTAACTCTCCTTATAATACATATAAGATGAAAGGCCTGCCTCCAGGTCCTATTTGCACACCTTCTAAAGAAACCATTGATGCTCTTTTAGATGCGCCAAAAACAGATTATATTTATTTTTGTGCAAGAGAAGATTTAAAAGGATATTCCAATTTTGCGACAAATTATCAAGATCATCTAGCCAATGCAAAAAAATACCAAGATGCATTAAACAAAAGAGGAATTAAATAGGTTCATTATTTTTTCGTTTCTTTGTTCAAATCATGACCCGTTTAGAATTCTATATTATTAATTCTCAATTTGTGAAATCTATTATCAAATGGTTGAAAAGTATCTTTTTACCAGGTTTTGAAGGGGTTTCGTTGTACGACTCATTCAATTTTTTTAGAAAAGAAATTTTTTCAAATCGTTTTTATACAAGAGCAAGTGCGGTATCTTTTTCTTTTTTAATGGCAATGCCTCCATTATTACTTTTCTTTTTCTCTTTGGTGCCTTATTTGCCTTTACCTGAAGAAAAAATTATTTCTACCATTTCTGAAATGTTGAATATATTATCACCCAACGATAAAATGAAATTAAGTATAGGCAAGTTAATCAAAGATTTTATTACACATAAAAAAACAGTGTTGTTGTCTTTTTCCGTATTACTCACTTTGTTTTATTCCTCAAACGGAATGATGGGCTTGTTAAACACCTTTCAAAAAAAATTGCCCGGATTTAAACAAAAAAAAGGAATCCATTTACGCTTGTACTCAATAATGCTCACTCTATTATTGATTGCATTAATTATACTAGCCCTTTTTTTAATGATACTCCAATCGTGGGTTGTAGAAAGTTTACATATAGATTTTCTGCAAAATTCATTTTTTCTAAAGTTGGTTACTTATACACTGGTCGTTAGTTTGTGCTTTTTTATTGTATCTATGATTTATCGATATGGCATTTCTACCGAAAAAAGATTCAAATTAATTAGTCCGGGTTCAATAATAGCCACTTTTTTAATCATATTAACAACAACCCTATTTTTTTATGCCGTTAATAACTTAGTTAATTACGATAAAATATATGGATCTATAGGTACATTAATCATATTTATGGCTTGGGTAAATTTTATCGCTCAAATACTGCTTATTGGTTTTGAGTTAAACTCATCCATTGTTGTAAATAGAAAAATTAAGCAATAAATTATATTTGTAACAAAAAAAAATCTTGCAAAAGCAAGATTTTTTTAAATATGATAAAAAACTAAAGATTATTTAGATTTTTTTGTCGTGCTTTTTTTGCCAGTTGTCGCTTTTTTTAATGCTTTTCTTACCACAACTTTTTCAACAGGATTAGACAAAGCGTTAACTTTTTTTGCCATTGCTGATTTTAAGTTAGAAGCTTTGTTCTTATGAATTACATTATTTTTCGCTAATTTATCTAACATCGCGATTACTTTAGGTAATCTATCTTTAGCATCTGCTTCTGATGTAATGCTAGCTAAATCACGCATAGCGTTACGTGTTGTTTTACCTTGATAACGATTTCTCTCTCTACGTTTGTTCGCTTGACGTGTATCTTTTTTGGTCGCTTTATGATTAGCCATCTATTTTTTTTTAAGGATGCAAATATAGTTAAAAAATTGAAGAAATGTAATTTTTTAAAAAAATATAGAAAATTTATAAAAAATATTTTTTTGTTAAATATATAATGTTAACATAAATTTGATGTTCGATTCAGAAAACAATTTTGGTTCAAAAATACAATTCATAAATAATAAATATTCAAAATAATGAAAATTTTAAATTTAAAACAATCCATTTTAGCTTTAGCACTAGGATTTAGCGCTTTTGCTTCGCAAGCACAAACTGCACACAGATGTGGGACTGATGCTTTCTCTAAAGAATTTATTGAAAAACATCCTGAATTGAAGTTGAATATCGAAAATTTAGAGAATTCGTTGAATTCAATGGATGTTAATTCTTTGCCGAAAAATAGAGCTGGTAATTACATTATTCCGATCGTTTTTCATGTGATTCATAATTATGGTCCTGAAAATATTTCTGAAGCACAAATTAAAGATGCTGTTCGTATTTTAAATGAAGATTATCAAAAAAGAAATGCAGACACTAATTTAATTCATCCAACTTTTAAACCATTAATTGCTAATGTTGGTTTCGAATTTAGATTAGCAACTATTGATCCGCAAGGAAATTGCACCAATGGCATCGATCGAATTGCATCACACAGAACATATTACGGTGATGAAACATCTAAACTAAACCCTTGGTCAAGAAACCGATATTTTAATATTTGGGTGATCGCTGGTTTTGAAGAAGCAGGACTTTTAGCGTATGCACTGAAACCATCTGGTGCACAATTTTCGCCTGAAGGTGATGGGGTAATTGTTTGGCACAGAGCAGTTGGTAGTATTGGAACAGCCGCAAATGCTGGATATAGTGATATAACATTAACGCACGAAATTGGACACAGTATGAATCTTGATCATCTTTGGGGAAGTACCAATGACCCTAAAGTGAAATGTGGGGATGATAACGTAACGGATACGCCAAATACAGAAGGACATGAATTTTGTGATTCAATTTCTTTGATGACAGATACGGTTTGTAAAGGAACGAGTGACAATACTGCAGGAAGTCAAGGAAAATTAGAAATGCTTCAAAATTATATGGAGTACTCTTTTTGCCCAAATAATGCATTTACGAATGGTCAAAAAGATCGTATGATTAATGCAATTAATAGCTCAACAGCTCAACGTTCAGAATTATTTACCCCAACTACACATACTCTAACGGGTGTATTAGACGGTCAAGTTGCTGATTGTAATCCTGAAGCTGATTTTAATGCAGCTCGACGATTTGCTTGTTTAGGCAATGCTTCTGGTCTAAATGTTAATATCACATATGAAGATTTTAGTTATAAAAATACCATAAACTCTAGAGATTGGACTTTCGTTGATGGCACTCCTGCTATTTCAACTACTACAAAACCTGTTGTTTATTATACTACAAAAGGTTGGAAGGCAGCAACATTAAAAGCGTCTACAAATGCAACTAAGTTTGGAACACTTACACAATCAGATTATGTTTATATTTCAGACCCTAGTGACAAAAATCCTAGCAATGAAAACACGTCTTTTGAAGATCCAAATGATTACGCTAGATGGCCAATTTTCAACTATTTCAATAACCCTTTTACTTGGAAGTATTATGATGCAGGAAATGTTCCTTCAGGTTGGAGAGCGTTAATGTTTAATGGTTTTGATAGTCGACCTTTCCCACAAAATGCTACTAATGTCCCTTTTAAAGACATTGATGATATTATGACTCCGAGTTATAATGCAACAGGTTTGGCGTCAGGTTTTGTAAGTTTTAAATTAGCTTCATCTTCTACTGCAGGTAATATTTCTCAAATTAATGATTCTTTAATTATATCGTATTCAATTAATTGTGGCTCAACTTGGGTTGAGCTTAAAAGTTTAACAGGAAGCGCTTTAATTAACAATGGTTCTCAAACAACTCCATTTTATCCTGCAGCAAACACAACATGGTCTACAGTGAGTATTCCAATGAAAGCCGCTGCTGCCAATGCAAATGTATATTTCAGATTAAGACATGTAGGAGGTAAATATTCTAACAACTTGTTCATTGATAATTTTATGGTTGGTAATGCACCTACAGCGGTTGAAAAAGTACAAGATGGTCAAATTGGGGTTTCTTTAGTACCTAATCCTGC
>CANHNT010000206.1 GCA_947461985.1 Bacteroidota bacterium
ACCTTGGCTTATATCGGAAATCTACAATTGAAAACCAGTGAATTGTTGAGTAACTATTGGAATGATGAAACATCAGTCATTCATGATGTGACGATAGAAAATGCGAATGTATTTTTAAATCGATCAAAAGATTCAATATGGAATTATGAATTTATTGCAATTGCATTAAATGGAGAAACCAAAAAAGATTCGACAACGATTGAAAAACCGCTACCTCAAAAAGAAAAAACAACCTCCTCAAATCCTAAAATTGATTTAAAAAACGGGACATTAAAAAATGTAAAATTCTACATGGATGATGCTTGGGTGGGAGAGGATATGCGTTTTGCTATTGCAGATTTAAATTTGAAGGTGGATGAATTGGATTTAGACAAAAAGAAAATCAATCTCAATGAAATTTTAATTCATGAAGCCAATATTGATGTAAAAGAATATACGGGCAATAGACCTAAGCGAATAAAAATGATTGATTCTACAGAATGGGGTACGCCATTTAATCCCGATTTGTTTTCATTGTCGATTAAAAAAATTACCTTAGAAAATTCAATATTTAATTATAACGATGGGAAGCGAATGCCGAAATTGAGGGAGTTTGATGAAAGCCATTTAGGCATTACCAATTTGAATATTGATTTAGAAAATACAAAAATAATTGCGGATACTATTTTTTCTGATATAAAAAATTTGACAGCAAAAGAGCGTTGTGGAATTTCTATCAATGAAATGAGTGCGAAAGCAAAAGTCTCACAAGTGCAAAGTGTATTGGCCAATTTATTATTAAAAACCGACAATTCAACCGTATCCGATTATTATGAAATGCGCTACAAAAATTTTCATGATTTTAATGATTATATTGAGAAAGTGAGGATGACTGCTTCGTTAAAAAACTCTTCTGTATCGTCGTTAGATGTTGGTTATTTTGCTAATATTTTAAATGAATATCCCATTTCGATAAAAATTGCTGGGGAGGCAGATGGTACCGTTAGAGATATGTCAGCAAAAAACATGGTGTTGTCAACATTGAATACTTCATTTAAAGGAAATGCACATGTGGTTGGTTTACCCGATGTCGATAATACGATTTTTGATGTAGAGTCTAAAGAGCTTTTGACGAGTGGTGCTGATTTAAACAAACTCATTCCTCAAACCAAAACCAATGCTGTTGCTTGGAACGATTTAAAGAGAATTGAATTTAAAGGAAATTACAAAGGCAAAGTAGATGAGTTTAATACCAAAGGAAATTTAAATACAACCTTAGGCAATGCCATTGTGGATTTGAATATGAATTTCAAACCAAAAAATCCTACCTATAATGGAACGCTTGAAACAAATAATTTGCAATTAGGTAAATTGGTGAAGCAAAATACAATTGGTGTTTTAAGCATGAATGGCAAAGTAGATGGACAAGGTTTTGATATAAATTCCTTAGATGCAAAAATAAATGCAACGGTAAAACGAATAGATATTGAAGGAGCTACATACCATAATTTGACGATTAATGGTTTAGTTGCAAAAAAGAAATTCGATGGAATTTTTGTTTCACAAGATGAAAATTTAGCATTGAATTTTAATGGCAAATTAGACCTCAGTGGTAAGCAACCTTCCTATAATTTTAACTCCCGATTTATTAGCATTAATTTGCAAAAAATGGGAATTACGAAAGATCCTATTATTGCATCAGGCTTAGCCACTCTAAATTTTACAGGCGATAATATTGATAATTTTATAGGCTCAGCCTTACTTAAAAATATCAGTATCAAAAATGGAGAACGAAAAATTTATGCCGATGAATTGTTGTTAGAATCTTTTAATGTCAATAATGAAAAAACCTTGCGTTTAACCAGTTCAATTGCTGATGCAGAAATCAAAGGGAAATTTAATATATCAGAATTAGGCAATGCATTTCAAATTTATTTGCATCATTATTTGCCAGAATATATTTCACGGCCTAATACTTATTTTAAAGATCAAGCATTTGTATTTAATACAACCGTAAAAGACGCAGATGCTGTTTTAAAAACCTTTATTCCTTCATTCAACGGCATTACAGGAACAACCATTAATGGAGAATTAAATACCATCAATCAAAAAATGGCTTTAGATGCCAATATCCCATCATTTGGATACAACGATTTTAAAATAAAAAATATTGTGTTAGTAGGAGGAGGTGATTTTAATAGTTTAGACATCAATGCAACCACTGAAAGTTTATTTTATAATGATGCAGTTATTATTCCATCGATGCAAATAAACTCCAGCATGGCGAATGATACGGCATCGCTTTCTATCAATACGCAAAGTATCAATGATTTGCTGGGCGATGCGTCTATCAATTGTAAAGCAACTGCATTAAAGAATAATTTATACCTCAATTTATTGCCTTCAAAAATTAGTTTAAAAAATGATAGTTGGCAATTTTACAGCAATCAAAATATAGTCATTGGGAAAGAAATTTTATTTCAAGATGTGGTAATCGAAAATGGGGCACAGCGAATTACAATTAATTCAGAAAACAGTTTGGTCAACAATGTAAGAATCAATTTATACGACCTTGATTTGGAGAGTATTTCAGATTACACATCGGCCATTCCTCGATATTATGGGCGTTTGAGTGGAATGGTGCAAGTAAAAGACTTTACCAATAAGCCATACATTAAAGCAACTATTTATTCTGATAACGAAGTGCGTGTCGACAATGATACCGTTGGTTTAGTGAAAATAATAGCCAGCTATGATGTTGAAAATAAAATTGTTGATATAGACGAAAATACGAGTATTGAGCGCAATCAAAATTTTGCTCATTTGTCAGGAAACATTAATGTAAAAGACAGCACCATTGACATTGAAGCTTCATTAAACAAACAAAGTATTTCCTTTTTAAATCAATTTTTCTCAGATTATATTCAAAATTTAAAAGGACTAGCCACCGGCAATGTAACGGTGAAAGGTCGATTGAATGAGCCAAAAATATCAGGTGCAATTAATTTAGATAAAGCTTCTGTAAAAGTTATTTTCTTAGGTACAACCTATTCGATAGAAGATGCAAAATTAAAATTCAATAATCATTATATCGAAATGAATGATTTTTATTTGAAAGATGAGCGTATTGGAAATTATCAAGGATTGGTGAAAGGTTATATCACACACGATAATTTTACTAATTTATTTTTAAATTTTAATATAAAATCGAATGATCTTTTGTGCTTGAATACGAAAGAATATGATAATGAATTATTTTATGGATATGTGCCTGCAAAAATAAATGTTGATTTAGCTGGAGAGTTAAATGATATTAATGTGGACATGGATGTTAAACCTTTAAAAGGCTCGAAATTCTTTCTGCCAATTAATTCTAAAGGGGATGCTTCAACCTATGAATTTGTACATTATAAACAATTTGGACGCAACCAAAAAGAACAAAATAATAAGAAAAAAAGGTCGAGCTATGTAAAATTAAACATGAATATTGATGCAACACCTGATGCTGAAACTTCAATTATTTTAGATGCGAATACTGGGGAAGAAATTGTAGCAAGAGGAAATGGAGATATTCGGTTGGTCATCGATTTAGGAAATTCAATTGATATGAATGGGACTTATCAAATTACCGAAGGGAAATATTTATTTAATTTTAGAGGATTGTTTAATAAAGAATTCATCATTGATGAAGGCAGTAAAATTGTATGGAATGGGGATGCCTTAAATGCGAATATGAACATAAAAGCCATCTATAAATTACCACAAAAAAAAGCATTATATCCTTTAGTGATTGGTCAGGTAGTTGGAGTCGATTTAACAGAAGCCAAAAAAGTATATCCCACGTTTGTTTCTATATTAATGACCAATTCTCTCTTGCAGCCAGACATTAAATTTGACATTACGCAGCCTGATAATAAAGCAGTAGGAACAACAGCCTACAGTAAATTAGAGCAA
>CANHNT010000207.1 GCA_947461985.1 Bacteroidota bacterium
GATGACGATTGGAAAAGAATTGTCGCACATTGAAAATGCTCAATTGCAAGATGTGAAAAATTTCTTTTTTAAACATTATCGCCCACAAAATGCTATCATGTGTGTGGCTGGTAATATCACCACCGAAAAAGTAAAAGAATTATCCGAAAAATGGTTTGAACCCATTGAGGCTGGAGAAAAATACATCAGAAATATTGCCGATGAGCCCGAGCAAACATCGGCTCGGAAATTGGTTTTAGAAAAAGAAGTGCCTGTGAGTGTGATTTACAAAGCCTATCCGATGGCTGCTCGTAGAGACAAAAATTATTACATTGCCGATTTAATTTCGGATATTTTATCTGGAGGAAACTCGGCTCGTTTGCATCAACGTTTGGTGAAAGAACAAAAATTATTTAGCCAAATAGATTGCTATCATACAGGCAGTGTAGAAAAAGGATTGTTGGTTATTGAAGGGAAAATATCGGACGGAATTACTGCCGAACAAGCCGATGCTGCCATTGAGAAAGAATTGGATTTGTTGAAATCT
The DNA here is from genome assembly GCA_947461985.1 of Bacteroidota bacterium. Classification (GTDB taxonomy): domain Bacteria; phylum Bacteroidota; class Bacteroidia; order Chitinophagales; family Chitinophagaceae; genus OLB11. The sequence continues at coordinate 527 of CANHNT010000207.1, forward strand.
GAAAAAATTGTCGAAACAGAATTGGAGAAAGTAAAAACTAAAATTGAAAGCATGTTGGCTTTTGAAGATTTGAGTTTATTGAACCGAGCCAACAATTTAGCGTTTTATGAATTGCTGGGAGACGCTTCGCAAATGAATACTGAATTTGAAAATTATAATCAAATAACGGTGGATGATATTTTTGCGCAAGCCAATGAAATTTTGAATCCAAACAGATGCTCTACGATGTATTATTTGGCTAAAAAAAGTTAAGAGAAATTCATTCATAAAATGCGCTTTTTTTTTCAATTAAAAAGTGTTTTAGTATTTAGGTTTAAAATTATTTTTTATTTTATTTAGCTTCTTATTCTTAAAGTGTAACTATAGTTAACCATCATTTGAATGGATCATCATTTAGTTTTAATAAAAAATAGTTTACCCTTCATTTATACTTTTTTTGCCTTACTTTCGTTTAACACATTATGAAGAATTTACTCATACTTATTTTTTGTTTTTTATCTGTTTCACTTTTTGCCCAAAAGGACAATGCCATTGTGAAGGGCAAAGTGATGGATGAATTAAATAATCCACTTGAATTGGTGTCTGTTAGCGTAAAGGGTTTTCCCAATGGAACCAAAACCAATTTGGCAGGCGCATTTAGTATCAGTGTTCCTGCGGATAAAAATTTAGCAATCGTTTTTTCTGCCATTGGCTATACTACAAAAGTGGTTTACAAACGATTAGAGAAAGGAGAAGCCATCAATTTAAGTATCACCCTTTCTCCTAACATTAAAAAGATAAAAGACATTACGATTAAGAGTGATAAAAGAAGAAACGAAGCAGGTTCGGTTCGCATTGATCCAAAATTATACGAATTGCAACCAACGCCCATTGAAGGAATTGAATCAATGTTGAAAATATTTTTAAATGGAAATAACAATGAACTCACTTCTCAATACAATGTGAGAGGAGGTAATTTTGATGAAAATTTAGTCTATATTAATGACTTTGAAGTCTATCGTCCGTTTTTAGTAAAAAGTGGACAACAAGAAGGATTAAGCATCATCAATCCTGATTTAGTAGGAGGGGTCAATTTTTCTACGGGCGGTTTTCAGGCAAAATATGGCGATAAAATGAGCAGTGTGTTGGACATAACATATAAACGACCGAAAGAATTTGGAGGAAGTGTTCGTTTGAGCATGTTGGGCGTAGGTGCACATTTAGAAGGCACAGGCAAAAAAAACAGGCTAACTTATATGATTGGGTTACGTCAAAAATCGAATCAATATTTATTGCAAGCCCAACAAACGAAAGGGGTTTACAATCCTACATTTACCGATTTACAAGCGTATGTAACCTACCAATTTAATACTGATTGGCAGGTAGATGTTTTTGGAAATTATGCTCGAAATCGATTTGATTTTCAGCCAGCAAGCGCTACTCAAAGTTTTGGATTAATCAACAAAGCATTTCAATTAAGAACCATTTATGAAGGTGCCGAAATTGATAAATTTGATTCTCGTTACGGTGGAATTTCATTGACACATACTCCTAATAGCAAAAATACCTTCAAGCTAATTGCCTCTGGTTATCAAACCGACGAAGCTGAAACCTACGATATAAAAGGAGAATATTTATTAGGGGAATTAGAAACCGATTTAGGCAAAACAAATTTTGGGGATTTAAAATATGCACTCGGTACTGGCCTCATTCATTCCTATGCTCGAAATTATTTAAATGTAAATGTTGGAAACATAGGCATTAAAGGCTCGCATGATGTAAGAAGTCATTATTTTCAATGGGGATTAAATTCGGAATATATCAATATTTCGGATCAATTAAATGAGTGGGAACGTAGAGACAGTGCAGGATTTTCTCAACCTTACAGCGATACTTCGTTGAACATGGCAAAGCGTTACAAGACATCCAATGATTTTGATTACCAACGAGTTTCTGCTTTTTTACAAGATAATATTGCATTTGATTCGTTGAATTTGGTCATTACCGGTGGAGTTCGGTTTAACTATAATTTTTTAAATAAAGAGTTTTTAGTGAGTCCTCGTATTCAAGCATCTTGGAAGCCCAAATGGAAAAATGATATTGTATTTAGAACTGCTACAGGAATTTATTCTCAACCTCCTTTTTATAGAGAAATGCGAAATTTGAATGGCGATTTAAATTTAAAATTAAAAGCACAAAAATCGTATCATGCAGTAGCTGGTTTCGATTATAATTTTAAAGGATTAGGAAACCGACCATTTAAATTTACCACCGAATTTTATTATAAAAATATGTGGGATTTAGTGCCTTATGAATATGATAATGTTCGGATTCGATATTTTGGTCAAAACAATGCGAAAGGCTATGCCTACGGTGGGGAGTTTAGATTATATGGCGATTTAGTAAAAGATGCCGAATCGTGGATTAGCTTAGGAATTATGAAATCTGGAGAAGATGTATTAGACGATCAAATTAATATTCAAAGTAAAATAAATGGCGCGGATAGTTTAACCATTTTTCCTGGCTATATTCCTCGTCCAACAGATTCTCGGGTGAATTTTGGTTTGTTTTTTTCTGACTATTTACGGGGGCATGAAAACTTTAAAGTACATATGAATGGGGTATATGCAACGGGTTTGCCATTTGGTCCACCCGATCAAAAACGCTATGGCGATACCTTACGAATTCCTAGTTATAAACGAGTTGATATCGGTTTTTCTGCTTTATTATTAGATGGCGCAAAAAAAGACAGACCACGATATTCTTACTTTAAAAATGTAAAATCGATTTGGTTAAGTGTAGAAGTGTTTAATTTATTAGGCATTCAAAATACGCTGTCTTATTTATGGATACAAGACCAAAGCAGTAACAAAACCTATGCAGTTCCTAATCGATTAACGTCCCGATTATTGAATGTAAAATTAGTGACGAAATTTTAGTTTAGCGGCTAAAAAATAGCCCAATAATGCCATGGGGATATAGGCAAAAATTGCATCGGTTACATTGAACCACATAGGCGCTTTCAATGATAAAATCATACTAATTCCTCCAAATAAAAACAAACATCCAATTGCTAATGCAAATTTTAATTGGTGATTAAATGCAATGTAAGCAGTTGTAAAAGCACCCACTAAAGTGCCTACAGCATGTGCTAAAAATGGAAATAAAAAATGTTTCGGTTGAAATAATAAAACAGCCTCATTAAGAGCTAAATTTTTTGTTTCATTGGGAAGCGGAATAATAGAATAACCTGCATTTACAAGAGCCATATTGACCACACTCCCCAAAATAATGCCTGCACAAATGGCTATGATATTTTTTAATAATGGATTCATGACCATGTTATCTTATTTTTTTAGAAACTGAAAGTAAAAATAAAATTTGTGCTGAGGCAAAAAGTA
>CANHNT010000208.1 GCA_947461985.1 Bacteroidota bacterium
AAACGAAAAATAGGAATTTCATGACTTACTTAAAAATTGTAAATGAAATTATATAATTTGATATTGTAATCCATTTTATTACATTTGATTAATTTAAAAAACCATTATGTATAAATTATTATTTACCAGTTATGTTCTTTTAATCCTTTCTCTTACTGCGATTGCACAATCACCACAAAAAATAAATTATCAAGGAATTGCTAGGGATTTAAAAGGAAATCCACTTTCAAATCATAAAATTAATATTAAATTAGAAATAGTTTCAAATATTGAATCAAGCTTGATAGAATATGCTGAAATTCAATTAACAGAAACAAACAATTTCGGTTTATATACTTTACAAATAGGAAATGGCATAGTTGAATCAGGGACTTTTAGTAACATCAAATGGGAAAATGGGACAAAATTTATTAAAGTATTTATTGATGCAAAAGGTGGAAATAATTTTGAAGAGATAGGAACAACCCAGTTATTAAGCGTTCCTTATGCCTTATATGCAAATAAAGCTGGCATTGCTAAGGAATTAGCTGAAACAAAAACAAGAACGGGAACCGTTTCTTCCGTTTCAACACACGTTGCTGGTGATGCAAATTACCTTTCAAAATTTACTGCATTAAATACCATTGGCAAATCATTAATTTATGATAATGGATCGAGAGTTGGAATAGGCACTACAACACCTTTGTCTTCTGGGTTATTGCATTTAAAAAGTGTCTTAGGAACTCAACCGTTAATATTAGAATCGCCACAAGGTGTTCACAATTTAATTCAAGAAAATGGAACAAACAGAGGCTATTTTGGTTCATATATTGGAAGTGGTTCTCCATATCCAACCCCTACAGGCACCAGTGATGCTGATTTTGATATTGGCACATCCAATGCAAACACGTTAGGTAAATTACATTTAGCAACAAGAACAACTCCTCGTTTAACCATTGACAATACAGGATTAGTGGGCATTGGTACTACAACTCCTACAACTAAATTTGAAGTAATAGGAGCCGAACTTACAACTGTTCATTTTGCATCTGCTGGCGTTAATAACACAACAGGGATTTTAAAAAGTGAATACACGGGAACTGCCTTGGATGATCATATTGCTATTTATGGAAAAAGCCAACCGAGTTTATCTGAAAATTATGGGATTGGTTTATATGGCGAAGGAGGATATATTGGGGTGCATTCTTTTGCAAAAAATACCAACACCGGTTCTGTTTATGGTGCTTTAAATGAAGCTTCTAGCAGAGGCGAAACCTATGGTGTTTTAGGAAATGCTCAGTTAGACATCACTGGAAATTTAGGTATTAAAATTGGAGTAATCGGTTATGCAAAAGGTGGACTAACAAATTATGGTGTTTATGGAAGTGCCGACACCTCTGGAGCATTTGCCAATACCTATGCTGGATATTTTGATGGTGACCTAGCCGTATCTGGAGATTTATTTGTTGTTGGGAATATTTCAAAAGGTGGAGGAACGTTTAAAATTGATCATCCTCTTGACCCAGAAAATAAATATTTATACCACAGTTTTGTAGAAAGCCCAGATATGATGAATGTTTATAATGGAAACACAGTGACTGATGCAAATGGTTTTTCTACCGTTAAACTTCCCGATTATTTTGAAGCTTTAAATAAAGATTTTAGATATCAATTAACTGCTATCGGAGGCCCTGCACAAGTTTGGATTGAACAAGAAGTGAGCAACAATCAATTCGGTATAAAATCATCTGTGCCAAATGCAAAAGTGAGTTGGCAAGTAACTGGCGTTCGTAAAGACGATTATGCAAATGCACATCGTGTAATTGCTGAAGTTGATAAAAAAGCAGCAGATAAAGGCAATTATTTATATCCAATAGAAGCTGGCAAAAAAATTGAAAAAGGGATTCACTATAAAAATAAAATTCATCCTTCCATCAGAAAATCAAAATAAATACAGTAGTTTTTTTTATCTTTGACATCAATGCAATTATTAGACGGAAAATTAGTTTCAGCCCACATTAAAGAAGAAATAAAAAAACAAGTTCAAGAACTTACTTGTGCTGGGAAACGTGCCCCTCATTTAGTAGCTATTTTGGTTGGCGAAAATCCTGCAAGTCAGGCCTATGTTGCATCAAAAGTAAAAAACTGTGGTGAACTAGGTTTTGAATCTACTTTAATTAAATATGATGCGGATGTTGCTGAAGACGTTCTTTTAAATAAAATTAAAGAGTTTAATAATAATAAATTAGTGGATGGCATTTTAGTTCAATTGCCATTACCAAAACATATTTCAGAAGATAAAGTGATTGAAACCATTCATCCATCTAAAGATGTGGATGGATTTCACCCAGTGAATTTAGGGAAAATGATGTTGAGTTTGCCCACTTTCATCCCTGCAACGCCTTATGGAATTATGTTGATGTTGCAATACTATGGCATAAAAACAGCCGGCATGAATTGTGTAGTTATTGGCAGAAGCAATATTGTAGGAACGCCTATGAGTTTATTACTAAGTCGAAATGCTGAACCAGGAAATTGCACCGTTACCTTATGTCATTCAAAAACTAAAAACATGAAAGAAATTTGCCTTGCTGCAGACATCATTGTGGCAGCAATAGGCAAACCAAAATTCGTTACGGCCGACATGGTAAAAGATGGGGCAATAATCGTTGATGTAGGCATTAATAGCGTTGAAAGTACAGAAACAAAATCGGGTTTCCGTTTAGTAGGTGATGTCGATTTTGAAAACGTAAAAGATAAGTGCAGTTTTATTTCGCCTGTCCCTGGTGGCGTAGGTTTAATGACTATTTGTGCATTAATGAAAAATACCTTGTTAGCCAATTTAAACAATCAATAATTTATTTTATGTACGCAAATAAACTTCCAGTTATGGAAACGTTTTATTCTATTCAAGGTGAAGGAAGTTATCAAGGTCATGCTGCTTTTTTCATTCGTTTGGGTGGATGTGATGTGGGCTGTGTTTGGTGCGATGTAAAAGAAAGTTGGGATGCCGAAGCACATCCTAAAATGTCTGTTGAAGAGTTAGTGAATGAAGTAAAACGATCTAAAACTGAAATCGTTATTATCACTGGTGGTGAGCCTCTTTTATATAATTGCACAGCATTGACTGCTGCCTTGCAAAATGAAAATTTAAAAACCCATATTGAGACGAGTGGATCGTCTCCCCTTTCTGGTAGTTGGGATTGGATATGTCTTTCTCCCAAAAAATTTAAAGCCCCACTCGATTCGGTTTTAGCTAAAGCCAACGAATTAAAAGTGGTTGTGTTCAATAAATCAGATTTTGAATGGGCAAAACAACATGCCGAAAAAGTTGGACCCAATTGCGTCCTTTATTTGCAACCCGAATGGAGCAAGGAAAAAGAAATGCTTCCTCTAATTACTGCATTTATTCAAGAAAATCCTCAATGGAAATTGTCTTTACAAATTCATAAGTACATGAATGTGCGCTAGTTTTTATTTTTTCAAAAATTCTATAACAACTTCAGAACCTGCTCTGGGAACAATTGAATTCATACAAGGTTCTAATTTTTTTATTTCAAATTGAGTTGAAAAAAGGGTTACATATTCTTCAATACTTCCACCAAATGGAGGTCCGCCTTCAAAACTTCGATTAAATAAAACACCCGTTAAAATCCCTTTTTCATTTAATGATTGATGTATTTTTTCGACATATTTTTTTCGCAACGAAGGATTGATTGCACAAAAAAATGTTTGTTCTAAAATAATATCGAATTTCATTTCTTGGTCAAAAAAATTGCATAAAATAATTTTTACAGCAGGGTTGTTTTTATATTTTTCTTGTAATTTTTTCACAACCGATGGTGCAATATCTATGATGGTAATATCTTTGAAACCTGCTGATACTAAATAGTCGGCTTCG
>CANHNT010000209.1 GCA_947461985.1 Bacteroidota bacterium
ATAGCCGTTATTACCATGTTTGGTAAGTATCGACGATTAGCCATGCCGGGTTTAAACTTTAAAGTTCCTTTTTTAGAAATGATTTTCAAAAAGATTTCTATCCAAAACCGTTCAGTGGAATTGCAATTTCAGGCAATTACTTTAGACCAAGCCAATGTAAACTTCAAAGCCATGTTGTTGTATGCAGTGGTGAGTTCAGATGAAGAAGCCATTAAAAATGTTGCCTTCAAATTTATTGACGACAAAAGTTTAATGCAAGCGTTGGTAAGAACCATTGAAGGTTCTATTCGTGCATTTGTAGCGACTAAAAGACAATCCGAAATTTTAGGCTTAAGAAATGAAATTAATTTACACGTAAAAGATCAAATTGATGCTCAACTAGAAGCATGGGGTTATCATTTAATTGATTTACAAATCAATGATATTTTCTTTGATGAGGAAATTATGAAATCGATGGCTCGTGTAGTAAGTAGTAATAACTTAAAAGCAGCTGCCGAAAACGAAGGTCAAGCGTTGTTAATTACCAAAACAAAAGCAGCAGAAGCAGAAGGAAATTCAATTAAAATTTCAGCGGAAGCAGAAAAACAAGCAGCACAATTAAGAGGACAAGGTGTGGCTCTTTTCAGAGAAGAAGTAGCCCGTGGTATGGCTTCTGCAGCAAAAGAAATGGAAGATGCAAAATTAGATGCATCGTTTATTTTATTTTCTATGTGGACAGAGTCTATCAAGCATTTTGCAGAAAACGGGAAAGGAAACACCATATTTTTAGATGGTTCGGTTGATAAAATGCAACGTACTGTAGAAGAATTAATGAGTGTGACAAATTCTAAAGCACAAGGGTAGTCAACATTGTAAGTTAAGTTTGAGCATTAGTAAGTTGTAATCTTTTCTTAACAATATTAAACCTATAAGGTTTCTATCACCTTATAGGTTTTATTATTTAATTTTGTTATCAAATGCAATTCAAAGACGTAGTAGGACAAGAAGATTTAAAGAAAAAGATAATTTACTTAATACAGCAAGGTAAAATGCCACATGCTGTGATGTTATTAGGTAATGATGGCAGTGGAGGATTGCCTATGGCATTGGCTATGGCGCAATATATACAATGTGCAAATAAAACGGATGTTGATTCTTGTGGTGAATGTTCGTCTTGTGCCATGTTATCAAAAATGCAACATCCTGATGTGCATTTTTCGTTTCCTACAGCCAAGTTAAACCCAAATAAAATTCCTGTCAGCAATGATTATATAGTTGAGTTTAGAGAATTTGTGTTGGCACATCCTTATGGTTCAGAAAAAGATTGGTTAGATTATTTAGAAACCGAAAAACAAGGAAATATTACTGCGTTAGAGTGTAGAGAAATTATTCAAAAGTTGCAGTTAAGAACCTTTATGAGTGAATATAAAGTGTTCATCATGTGGCGTCCAGAATATTTAGGGAGTGAAGGAAATATTTTATTAAAATTTATTGAAGAACCTACTGCTAAAACGATTTTAATTTTTGTGGCAACACAATTAGAAAAAGTATTATTGACCATCCAATCAAGAACGCAACTCTTTAATTTATCAAAATTAAAAAATAGTGAAATTCAAGAGGCATTAATTAAGCATCAAGTTGAACCCTCAAAAGCATTGCAAATAGCTAATTTGGCCGATGGCAATTATCATTATGCGTTGCAATTAATCAATGAGCAAGATGATGACATGTTGGGTTATTTAAAACAATTACTCAATGGTATTTATGCCAATAAAGGATTAGAAATTGTGGCATTTGTCAATGGGATTACTGCCACAAATAAAGAAACTCAAAAAAAATTCATTGCGTATTTTGTCCATTTATTAGAAAATTTAGTCCGTTATCGCCAAGTAGGAAAAGCACATGTTTCACTGTTAGAAGCCGAATTTAAAATTTTAGATACCTTGATAGCCAAAAAAATGTCAGACTATCAAGTAGATAAAGTGGCTACCTTGCTAGAGGAATGCATCTATCAAATTGAGCGAAATGCAAATGCGAAAATTCTATTTCATTCCTTATCTTTACAAATTCAGCAATTGCTTTTATTTAAAAAAGCAGTGGCTTAAATAGGAATTTTCTTGTTTAAAGAAATTTCAAAATAATTTTAATTAATTCGTAAAAGAAATAATATATGGCATGTGGTAGTTGTGGAACGAGCAAAGGCGGTGTTCCTTCTGGTTGTAAAGATAATGGTTCGTGTAAAAGTGGAGGTTGTAACCGTTTAAATGTACATGATTGGTTGAGTTTAATTCCTGTTTCAGATTTTTCAAAACCGTATCCGTTCATCGAAATTAGTTTTAATCATGGCAGTCGGAAAGATTTTTTCAAAACTCAAAATCCATTAAATTATGAAAAAGGGGATTTTGTGACTGTTGAAGGAACATCAGGAGGCTATGACGTTGGTGTGATTAGTGTTACAGGCGAATTGGTGAAGCTTCAAATGAAGAAAAAAGGAGTGAAAGAAAACAGCGATGATATTCGTAAAATTTTACATCTAAGCACTGAATTGGAGTTAGAGAAATCACATGAAAGCAAAAAACAAGAAAAAGAAATGATGATTCGTGCTCGTGTAATTTCACGAGAATTGAATTTGCAAATGAAGATTGCTGAAGTAGAAATGCAAGCCGACGGTAGAAAAGCAACTTTCTTTTATACATCAGACGACCGCGTAGATTTTAGAGAATTGATAAAGCGTTTTGCTGGAGATTTTAAAGTGAAAGTGGAAATGCGCCAAATTGGTATTCGTCAAGAAGCAGCCAAAGTAGGTGGAATTGGGAGTTGTGGACGTGAGTTGTGTTGTAGCACTTGGTTAAACGATTTTAAATCGGTGAGTACAACTGCTGCTCGGTATCAAAATTTATCCATTAATCAAACCAAATTATCGGGTCAATGTGGCCGTTTAAAATGTTGTTTAAATTATGAGTTAGATACGTATATGGATGCACTTCGAGTGTTTCCTGAAAATGCAGAACGGATTAAAATTAAAAACGGAATTGCTTATTTGCAAAAGAAAGATATTTTTAAAAACTTGATGTGGTATAGCTTTGAAAAGAGCAACACACTTTATCCTTTACGAATAGAACGAGTGATTGAAATCATTGAATTAAATTCAAAAGGTATTTTTCCGGATGAATTACAAGCCGTTGAAGTAGCTAAAAAAGCAGCCATTGCAGAAAAAACAGATTATGTAGATGTGGTTGGACAAATCAGTTTGAAATCGTTAGAACGTTCTTCAAAAAAGAAAAATCAAAAAGCGAAAGAAAACAATCCGAACCAACGTCCACAAAATCCGAATCAGAAACCAAACCCAAATCAACAAAACAGACCGAATCCGAATGCAAAAGGAAATGGGCCACGTCCGAATCCGAATCAAAAACCGAATCCGAATGCAAATGCAAATCTTGCACCCAAACCAAAATCCTTGGATGAATTGGCTGCAAATTTAGGTCAAGGCAATAAACCAAAACAACCCAATCCCAATCAGAAACCAAACCCGAATCAGAAGCCCAAACCTCCTGTAAACGCTGATGGAACTGCACAACCAAGACCACAAAACCCGAATGCAAAAAAGCCAGTGCATAATCATAATAAGCCAAAACCAGTAAACAATAATCCACCACAAACGAATCCCGAAAAAAAGGATTAATCATAGTAAAAGACTCTTGCAAAAGGGTCTTTTTTTATGTTGAATTTTTCCACAAAGTAACAAGGAAACAACGTTGCACAAAGAATAAATTTGCATTTTTTTGTGGTCGAGGACATTTTCAATAATCATCGACAACAAAGCGCTTGTTCCGTTATTCGGAATTAGCACCATTCAACGAATCAACTTTACTGAACTTATTCTAAAGGATATTTA
>CANHNT010000210.1 GCA_947461985.1 Bacteroidota bacterium
AAAAACCAAAGAAATAAGCAATCAATATGCCTGCAAAAAAAGAGGGTGCCGAAATGCCTAATACACTCGTAAAAATAGCGGTCGTATCTACCCACGTATTTTGTTTGAGCGCAGCAAGAGTGCCTAAAAAAATGCCTAAAATAGTGGCAACGAGGATGGATAAAAAAGCTAAAATAAATGTGCCCGGGAAAGCATCAACCAACATGGTGCTCACTTCTTTTTTGGTTTGATACGAACGACGTAAATAAGGAGTTTTAAAAGCCAATACAGACGAATCGCCCATTTTGATTAACGAGGAATAATGATATTTTTCTTGCTCCGAAATTTTGTGCACAGCTATGGGCGACAAATCATTTAAGTATAATAAAAATTGTGTAGGCAAAGGTTTGTCTAAATTCAATTCTTTTCGGGTATTTGCCAAAGACTTTGCATCACTTCGTTGGCCCATGGTCAATCGTGCAGGATCGGCAGGCAACAACACAAAAAACAATATAAACACAATGGTTACGACTCCAAAGAGAACGAAAAAACTATTGATTATTTTTTTGAGTAAGAATGAAAACAAAATATTTAATTAGATTTGAGATGAGAGATATGAGATGAGAGATTTGAGATGAGCCACAAACGACTTGAATGACTCTGTTTACTATTTATTTTAAAATAACGACAGTCAAATTATTGATTATTTTCACTTTTAACAACTGGAACATTTTCTGGCACTGAAGGAAATAGGCCTTCCACATTCTCTTTTAAATCCAATTTCAAATTTTCAATACTTGGATAATTCGCATAACTCCATTTCCCAATCACATTTCCTGCTTTTAACAACATCAATCCTGGGCTTGTTCTCATGGCAGTTTTGCAAACAGTTCCGTCAATGGTCATAAACTCCATATCTAATTTATGGGTCGCTTTAAATTGATTACTTTCAATATCATTGGATGCAGTTAAACCAACCACAAGCACGTTCGCTTTTTTGCATGCTGCAATTAAGTTTTGCAATGCTACCATGTTACTTGTATCGGCTTCATTTACATCTTTCACAAACAATAAAAACACATTGCCTTTATACCCTAAAATAGTTTGTGTTAAATCTGCACCATCATACGAATTAATAGCGAAATCATGAATGGCAGGTTCGTTTTTTGCAGGAGAAACTTCAATCGTTTTATTATCAACAAATTTCCAAGTAGAATCTTGCCAAGGAAAATTTTCAGTTGTAAATTCTTTTTTTACACCGTCTTTTTCATAAATCAAAACTGATTTAAACACAGCAGGAACATAGTCTTTTCCAGGAGTCATTTCTTTCAATAAATTATTGCCTACTCTGTAAGCCAAACAATCTTTAAACGGCAAATGTTTTAAAGCAAATAATTGCATCCATAAACACAAAATGAGAGATACAACCATGACAACCGATGCCATTTTATTATTGAAAGCTTGCGTCACTCTTTTTCTAAAAGTCAATAATATCGCAATCAAAACAAGCAAAATTAAGTCTTTCATAAATGATTCATTAGCTTGTAACTTAATGCAATCGCCAAAACAGCCACACTCTTTTATGTTTCCACTAAACAATGCATAGCCAGTTAAAAATGTAAAGAAAACAGTTAATAAAAATATTAAATAAGAAAACAACTTAAAACGATAGCCAATAATTAATGCTACACCAGCTAAAATTTCAAACGTAATCATGGCTATTGAAGTGGCTAAGGAATATTCGTTCATCCATTTCATCAATGATGGAAAATAGCCTTCTCTAGCGAACACCTCATAAAATTCACCCATTTTATAAGCCAATCCATTGGGGTCATTTGCTTTTATTAAGCCCGAAAAAATAAATAATGCGCCAACTAAAACTCGAATGATAGTCAACGTAATGTTTAAAGGTTTATTCGCTTGCATTTAATTATATTTTACTTAACAAATATAGTCTCTTGACTTTCAAAAAGAAAGAATCTATGGATAATTAAAGTTTTATTAGTAAAATAAGATAAAATGTCGGGTAATAAAATCATTGCAGAATTAGTATGTTGTTTTCGAAAATAATTTCTTTCTTTGCACTGAAATGAAAAAAATTATTGTTGCAATTGACGGATTTTCATCCACTGGAAAAAGCACTTTGGCGAAGCAATTGGCAAAGCGACTTTGTTATACTTATATTGACAGTGGTGCTATGTATCGGGCAGTAACCTTGTATTTTCTTCGACATGAAATTGCATTGACAGACAAAACACAAATTAAAAATGCAATAGAAAACATTGCACTCCATTTTGATAATAATGAGATGTGCTTAAATGATGAAAATGTGGAAAATGAAATTAGAAGTATGGAAATATCTAATTTGGTTAGTGAAGTTGCTGCATTGGAAGAAGTAAGAACGTTTGCCGTGGCGCAACAACAAAAAATTGGCAAGAAGAAGGGATTGGTCATGGATGGCAGAGACATTGGCACTACTGTTTTCCCTACTGCTGAATTGAAAATTTACCTGCATGCAAATGAAAAAACACGTACTCAGCGTCGTTTTAATGAAATGAAAGTAAAAAATTCGTTGATTACGTTAGATGAAGTTAGAGATAATTTAAAGCATAGAGATTTAATAGATTCAACGAGAGAAATTAGTCCATTAAGAAAAGCAGGTGATGCTGTCATGTTGGATAACTCTGAATTGACAATGGAAGAACAACTCGAAATTTCGTATAATTGGGTAATGGACCTCAAGAAATCTAAATAAGAATCAACAGAAATAAAAACGTTATTTCTCTATTTCATCAATCATGTGTTCAATCGTTTTTACCGTTGGGAAGTACGATAATATTTTACGAATCACATTTTCTACCACTGCATCCGGACAAGATGCGCCAGAAGTAATCAATATTTTGATGGTTTCTTTTTTAGGTAAATAATCAGTTGAAATTAGCTCAAGATGTTCATGAAAATTGTAATGATTAATGGAAGTATTGTCTATCAAATGCTGTTCATCTTCGATATAATAGGTAGGCAATTTTTCTTCACAAAGTTCTACTAAATGAGAAGTATTGGAACTATTGTAACCTCCTACCACAATTGCCAAATCGGCTGTTTCTTCTAGCAACCCCCTAACTGCACCTTGATTATCATTGGTTGCATAGCAAAGCGTATCTCTTGTATCTGCAAAGCGTTCTTGTGTTTGGGCAGCATCTAATTGATAATAATCTACCATAATTGCTTTTAAATAATCAGCAATTTCTTGTGTATCGCTTGCTAACATCGTAGTTTGGTTCACAACCCCTATTCTATCAAAATCAGTTTGAGGATTAAAACCGGTAGAATATTGCCCTTTAAACTCTTCAAAAAATAAATTCAAATCCACTTTCTTTTGAATGTATTTTTCTAGTTTTTTTGCTTCACTCAAATCTTTAATGACTACAGAAGGCGCATTGTAACTACTGTGCGAAAAAGTAGCTCGTGTTTCTTCATGTTTTGGCTTTCCATGTATAATAATGGTATATCCTTTTTTGCCAATTTGTTCAGATCGGTTCCAAACTTTTTCTACAAACGGACAAGTTGTGTTGTACTGCAAAGGATTAATGCCAATGCTCTTTAGTTTTGCTTCAGTTTCTAAAGTAGTTCCAAATGCAGGAATAATAACGATATCATCGCTGGTTAATTCAATCCAATCAACCAGCATTTTGCCAACAGTATCCATAATAAAGCGAATGCCATTTTTTTGCAAATCAGCATTTACTTGAGGATTATGAATCATTTCGCTGAGTAAAAAAATACGTTTTGTAGGATTCTCTTGCACGGTTCTAAATGCGATTTCAATGGCATTTTCTACACCATAACAAAATCCAA
>CANHNT010000211.1 GCA_947461985.1 Bacteroidota bacterium
ATTTCTATCAGGCATTGCATGAATTTGAAATTTCTTTAATTGTAAAAAAGATGGATAAACTTTGACTGTTTTTTCTTCTAAAGCGGTAAATCGCTTTTGTATCATTCCTAAAAGGGTAGATACATAAATATGCACATTCCCAAATACATATTCTCCCCTTACCGTAGGTCTTAACTGATAATTGATTTCTTTGTTTTCATTTGGCTTTAATGTTGTTTTTAATTCGAAATTTCGTTGTTGAAACTGAACTGGAATTTCGTCTATAATAGTGCCAAAAAGTAGAATTTTATATGTATTTCGAACAATTATTTCTATATTATTTTCATCTGAATTGCTTAAAATGGGTTGCAATTTTCTTTTTAAAAATATTTTTTTGCTGCTCAGAAATAACAACGAAATATCTAAGATGAATATGGCTAGTAAAAAAATAAAGAGAGCCGTAGATATTGTAAAAATAAGTGGGATAAAAAATGAACTTAAAAATAATACGGCCAAGCTACCCCAAACAATAAAAAATCGTTGTGTGAAAAATAAATCGTTAAAAAATTTAGTGGGTTTCAATATTCAAATATTGACAAGTTTATCCAATAAAAAAAATAAATTCAAGAAAAATTAAAACCAACGTAAAGGATTTCTTTTTGCAGATAAAATGTAATTTTTAATATTTACCCAAAAGGCTAAAATAAAATAAATAATTATTGGAGAGCCAAAGGTTAGAAAAGAAACATAGATAAACCACAATCGAATTCGAGAAATTGATACATTTAATTTCTCTCCAATTTTGGTACAAACTCCAAAAAGTTGCATTTCTACGATGTTTCTAAAATTATTCACTCATACAAATTTATGTAAAAAGCGTTGAAATCGGAAGTTTATTTAATGATAATAATAGGGCAATTATTTTTGATCATCACTAAATTGCTATTTTAGGAATATTATTATGTGAATTAAAGCAAAATGCATTGCATTAACTTCGGTAAAATTGCGAAATCGAAATAAGAGTTAAGTAAATAAACTGAATAAAAATTACTGCGTAGCTTTAAAAGGCAAAATTTAGTTGTATTCTTTAATCATATTGTAAACAGTGTCTCGTTCAACAGGGGTCCGGTTTACATCACGAATTAAATCACACAATTGTTCTGTGCTCATTGAAGGCGATTGTTCTTCACTGCCAGCCATCGAATAAATTTTTGTGCTGTCGTCAATCGTTCCATCTAAATCATCTACACCGTAGCTCAACATGAGTTGTGCATTATTTCGTCCTAACATAGGCCAATAGGCCTTTAGATGCGCAAAATTATCCATAAAGATACGTGCCACAGCGTAGGTTTTAATATCTTCTACCAAGCTTACTTCTGGCAAATGACTCATGTCGTTATCCATGTTTCTAAATTTCAACGGGATAAAACAATTAAATCCTTTTGTTTCGTCCTGCATCATTCTAAGTTGGTTCATGTGGTCAATGCGGTCTTCATATTGTTCAATATGCCCATAAAGCATGGTTGCATTCGTATGCATACCTAACTGATGCGCTGTTCTGTGAATGTCTAACCAACCTTCTCCGTCTACTTTGTCTTCGCAAATTTGTTTTCTTATTTCAGGATTGAAAATTTCGGCACCACCACCCGGCAACGATTGCAAGCCAGCCTCTTTTAATTTTTGCATTCCTTCTTGCCTTGTTAGTTTTGCTTTTCTAAACATATAATCTAACTCAACAGCAGTAAAACCCTTTAAATGCAAATCAGGCCGGTGCGCTTTTATTTGACGTAGTAAATCGCAGAAATAATCTAAATCCATTTTAGGATGCACTCCACCAACAATATGCACTTCAGTTACTGGGATATTATCATATTTTTTCACGATATCCATCATTTGCTCAATGCTTAATTCCCAGCCCGTTTCTTTATTTTTATATAAACGAGAGTACGAACAAAATGTGCAATTAAAAACGCAAACATTGGTAGGCTCAATATGAAAATTACGATTGAAAAAAGTTTGATTACCATATTTAGATTCTCGAATAAAATTGGCTAAAGCTCCTAAAAAACCGATTTCTCCTTCTTTAAAAAGAACCAACGCATCATCAGTTGAAATTCGAACCTGATGAAGTACTTTTTCGGCTATTGATTTTAAAGAAGAATTGAAATTGGGAACGTTTATTAATGCTAAAATTTGGGCTTCTGAAATCATGGCGCAAAGATATATGAAGAATGATGAATTGCGAATTATGAATTACGTATTGTTTATTGATAAAGGTGATTTTGTTACTAATTGATCACTCGTTTCAACATCTCTTTAATAGATAAAAAATAGATTCGTTATAAAAAATATCCCTAAAATGAATCCCCTCATTGGCAACACTATTTCCGACTATTTATTTCGTCTCTAATTTGAGCCGCTTTTATGTAATCCTCTTGCTCAAGCACCTCTTCTAACATTTTTTGCAATTCGGTAATGTTAAAGTTAGATAAATCGTTTTTATTGCTCGTAACTTTAGATTTGGTTTTTTTATCTTCAATAATTTGCGGTTTCGGGTTGTCTTCCATTTGCATGCCAGCAGAATCTAAAATATTTTCGTACGTGAAAATTGGCGCATCAAAACGAACCGCTATTGCTAAAGCATCCGATGTTCTTGAATCAATTTCGATGGTTTCAACGGGAGATTGGCAAATTAATTTGGAATAAAAAATACCTTCTTGTATTTTATAGATGATTATTTCTGTTAGTTGCAATGAAAAAGCATCCATCATGTTTTTCATTAAATCGTGTGTTAATGGTCGAGTAGGTTGCATGTTTTCTAAAGCTACAGCAATTGCTTGTGCTTCAAAACCTCCAATTACAATAGGCAATTTACGAACTCCGTCCACTTCACCTAGTACTACGGCATAAGAATGCGATTGAGTAACGCTGTGTGACAAGGCAACTATTTCTAATTCTAATTTTTTTGAACTCATAGATGACATAAAGGTTAATAATTATGCGTGATTGGCTTTGTATTTTTTAAAAGCATCTGTTAATCTGGGTACTATTTCAAAAGCGTCTCCTAAAATACCATAATCTGCTGCTTTAAAGAAAGGAGCTTCGGCATCTTTATTAATAACTACAATTGTTTTTGAACTATTCACACCTGCCAAATGTTGAATAGCACCTGAAATGCCTACAGCAATATATAAATTTGGACGAATGGTTCCTCCAGTTTGTCCAACGTGCTCATGATGAGGTCTCCAATGAGAATCGGCAACAGGACGAGAACAAGCCAATGTTGCGCCAAGTTCTGCCGCTAAATTTTCTAATATTCCCCAGTTTTCGGGTCCTTTTAAACCACGACCACCACTAACTACTAATTCAGCTTCACCTAATGGAACAATACCCGTAACTTTATTTACGCTTTCAACTTTTACTGCAAAATCATTTACTGCAAAATCAATTGGTTGTGCAATAACTTCGGCTGATGCTTCAAGCAATTCAATACCGAATGAGTTTGGTGTTAATGAGATGACTTTCACTGCTGAGTTAATTTGTACAAATGCAAATGCTTTGCCTGCAAATACAGATTTTTTTACAATGCCTTCTGCATTTGGCAATGAAATTGCACCAACAACTAAACCAGCTTTTAAACGAGCTGCAACACGTGGAGCAACTGCTTTGGAAGTATTGTTATTGGAGAATATGATATATTGTGCATTTTCTTGTGAAGCAATTGTTGATATTGCTTTTGAGTATGCTTTTGCTTCTAAATTATTTAAACGGGCATCAGCAACATGAACTACTTTATGTGCTCCATAATTTCCTAACAAGGATAAATTAGCGGCTTCGCCC
>CANHNT010000212.1 GCA_947461985.1 Bacteroidota bacterium
AATTGAAAAAAAGTAAGTATGAAATGCAATTAATCGCTCTTTCATATTTTTACTTTTCGATAAATTAAATGCAACTTCTAAGGTATTATGTTGTTTGTAATGTCCTTGTAAAAAATGAATAAAATAAAATAAATCAGTTTCATTAAACGTTCTGTGTTTGATACCAATAAAGCGTTTCAAATCATTTTCTTCATGGTTTATTAAAAAATCATGAGGGGCAAAATCCATTGCTTCCATCATTTTTTTACTGCTGTTTAAAATGCTTGTTCTATTTCCCCATGCAATGGTAGCGGTAAAAAATCCAGCAATTTCAATATCTTGTTTTTGCGTAAATAAATGAGGAATTGAAATAGGGTCTTTCTCAATAAATTCAATTGAGTTGTATTTTTTCACTTGTTCGTCAAGTATTTTTTTTAGCGCTGTATTCATCATATTTGTATGAAAAAAACGCCTTTTCCTATTCGGAAAAGACGTTCAAAATTATCCAATCAATTGAATGTCAAAATTATTATAAAGCCAATGCTTGTTCTAAGTCTGCAATCAAATCATCTACATCTTCAATTCCTACACTTAAACGAATTAATGAATCGGCTAATCCATTTTTCAAACGCTCTTCTCTTGGAATAGAGCCATGCGTCATGCTTGCAGGATGTCCAATTAAACTTTCTACACCTCCTAAAGATTCAGCCAAAGCAAATAATTTTGTACCACTTAATACTTTCATCGCTTTTTCTACATCATCACCTTTTAATACAAACGAAATCATACCACCAAAACCTCTCATTTGTTTTTTTGCTACTGCATGATTTGGATGATCTTCAAAACCAATCCAATATACTTTTTCGATCGCTGAATGATTGCGTAAATAATGCGCTATTTTTTCGCCATTTTCACAATGACGTTGCATACGCACATGCAATGTTTTTATACCACGAAGCACTAACCAACAATCGTGTGGCCCTGGCACTGCACCACATGAATTTTGAATAAAACTCAATTGCTCATTCAATTCATCCGTGTTCACAATTAAAACTCCATGCACTACATCTGAGTGACCTCCTAAATATTTTGTGGCAGAATGCAATACAATATCGGCTCCTAATTTAATCGGATTTTGTAAATAGGGTGAAGCAAATGTATTGTCAACAACTAATAACAAATTATGTTTTTTAGCCAATTGAGCAAATGCTTCTATATCAATTATATTTAATAAAGGATTGGTTGGTGTTTCAATCCACAACATTTTTGTGTTGGCATTTATTAAGGCTTCAGCAGCACTTACTTCGCTCATGCCTGTAAAATGAAAATTGATTCCATAAGGCTGAAATATTTTCGTAAAAATTCGGTAAGTACCACCATATAAATCATTGGTAGAAATAACCTCATCGCCTGGTTTTAATAGTTTCATTACTGCATCTGATGCAGCTAAACCTGATCCGAAACTTAAAGCATGTTTACCATATTCAATAGCTGCTATGGCGTTTTGCAAAGCCGTACGAGTAGGGTTTTGTGTTCGAGCATACTCATATCCTTTGTGTTTACCCGGTGCTTCTTGTACATAAGTAGAAGTTTGATAAATTGGCGTCATGATCGCTCCAGTGGTAGGATCGGGTTCTACCCCGGCATGAATTAATAAAGTGTCTAACTTATAGTTATTGTTCTCCATGAAAAAATATTTTTTTAAGTGTGCAAATATAGTGAAACGATTTTCGAATAACGATTTTAGATGAGAGGAGTTTTTTAGTGGTATTTTTATGCTTGCTACAATCGATTTGTTTGAATTCTATGTTTTTTAATTTATGGGACAATACATGGTTAGATTTATAGTCATTGTGTAGTTGCATTAAATTTCACTCCTAAAAAGCAAGTAAAACAATTTAGTTTGAATTTTTCATTCAATGTATCGGTTATTTAGCTGTATTGTGTGAATTTATTATCCCTGCAAAATGCTAACAATTTAATGCCTTTTTCTTTGCAAAAATCTACCGCCAAACTTGAGGGAGCAGAAACAGCTGCTAAGTAAGGTATTTTCGCTTTATAACATTTACTCACTATTTCATACGAAATTCGTCCGCTAACCGTTAAGCAAATTGCTTTTGTCAACTCATTTTTTAGCATCAAACTACCGATTGCCTTATCAACTGCATTATGCCTCCCAATGTCTTCCATAACTGTTAGCATATTGCTGTTAACATCAAAAATAGCGGCGGCATGTGATCCGCCTGTTTTTTTAAATCCTTTTTGCTGCGAACTCATTTTGTTGAAAAAATCTAAAATAGTAGCTGGCAATAATTCTTTTTTTGAAATTATTTTTTCTCCTGCTAAATCTAATTTTATATCTTCTTTGCCACACATTCCACAACTTGTTACAGACATCAAGTTTCTTTTTGTATTAATCCCACTTTCAATTTCTTCTATGGGAATATCAACGTTTACTTTGGTAATATATCCTTTTTCATTCGTTTCAGTTATCGAAAAAGCAGGATTTTTAATTCCATTATATACATCTTCACTCAATAATATTCCACGAGTGAGTGCTTCTTCAAAACCAGGAGAACGCATGGTAATTGTATATGGGGTGCCATTGATAGCAATGCCTAACACTTCTTCAACTGTCAAAACATCTTCAACAGATTGAAAAATGCCGTTTTCATATTTAAAAGCTTCTACTATTTGCACCAAAATAAAATTGTATGTTCAAAGGTACATTTTTGAGTTTTATTAATCAATAAAAACAGCTATAAACATGATTTATATCAATGTTTATACCAAATTAGGCATTTTAAATCAATGTATTTTTGCATTAAATAATTAAATAAATAATAAATCATGCAGGCACTAAACATTGGGGGATTACAAATCAAAGTTCCAATAATTCAAGGAGGAATGGGCGTAGGAATCTCTTTAAACGGATTAGCTGCTGCTGTTGCAAATGAAGGCGGTGTGGGTGTTATTTCGTCTGCTGGTTTAGGTTTATTATATCGCAATTTATCAAAAGATTATTTAGAAGCTAGTATTTTAGGACTTCGTGAAGAAATTAAAAAAGCACGTGAAAAAACAAAAGGAATTATTGGCATCAATATTATGGTGGCATTAACCAATTTTGAGGACATGGTGCGCACGTCTATTGAAGAAAAAGTAGACCTGATTATTTCGGGTGCTGGGCTTCCTTTAGACTTGCCAAAATATTTAACTAAAGACAGTATAACCAAATTAGTGCCCATTGTTTCCTCTGGCAGAGCCGCTAAAATTATTTGTGAAAAATGGAAATCTTTATATAATTATTTGCCCGATGCCATTGTAGTAGAAGGTCCAAAAGCTGGTGGACATTTAGGATTTAAAGCCAATCAAATTGCGGATGACAATTTTAAATTAGAAGCATTAATTCCAGATGTGGTGAGAGAAGTTGCGGTGTTTGAAAAAGAATATAACAAAGAAATTCCGGTGATTGCAGCCGGTGGAATTTACAATGGGGAAGATATTTACAACATCATGCAACTCGGTGCAAAAGGGGTACAAATGGGTACCCAATTTGTAACCACTGATGAATGTGACGCCTCTATTGAATTTAAAAATACCTATATCAATGCCAAAGAAGAAGATGTTGAAATAATTGTAAGTCCCGTTGGGATGCCTGGTAGAGCCATTAATAATGAATTTTTAAATGCCGTAAAACGGGGTGAAAAAAAACCAATTAATTGTCCGGTAAAATGTATTAAAACTTGCAATGTAGAAACGACTCCTTATTGTATTATTTCAGCATTGATGAATGCCTACAAAGGTAAATTTAATAACGGTTATGCC
>CANHNT010000213.1 GCA_947461985.1 Bacteroidota bacterium
ACAAACGGATTGCTATCTTCTAAAAAGTTTGATGCTTTTTTTAAGCCTCCACCAGTTTCTAAAACTAAATCTGTTTCATCCGAAATTAAAATATTAGGAATGTTGTTTTCTTGAATAAAATCAATAATTTGATCTGCAAAATGATGCACATTAATTACAATTTCATCTATTCCAAAGCTTCGTAAATATTCAATATTTCGTAATAAAATGGGTTTATTATTCACTTCAGCCAATGCTTTAGGATGATTGTCTGTAAAGGGTTTTAAACGAGTACCTAAACCGGCAGCTAATATCATTGCTTTCATTTCGAACTTATTTTTTTCCTTGTAAACTTTTCACTTTCACGGTTTCAATTCTTGTGTCAGAAACGTGCAGCATTACAAATTCATAATTGCCAATAATAATGCGTTCCTTTTGTTTTGGAATGGATTCGTGATTTTCTATAATAAAACCAGACAAGGTTTCTGCATCTTCAACAGGTAAATCCAAATGATATTTTTCGTTTAAATAATCAATTTCTAAACGGCCGGCAAAAATGTATTCGTTCGATGATAATTGTTTTTCAATATATTCTTCTTCGTCGTATTCATCATGAATTTCGCCAAAAATTTCTTCTAAAATATCTTCCATGGTCACGATACCTGCTGTTCCTCCAAATTCATCGATTACCCAAGCAATACTTTTTCTTTCTTTTGTAAATTGATTTAATAAATCAACTGTAATCATTGTCTCAGGAACCATAGGAATGCTGTGCATAACAGACTTTATGTCTTTCGGTTTTTTTAACGCATCAATGCTATGCAAGTAACCGACTACATTATCAATATTATTTTCATATACAATTAACTTAGACCGTTTTGTTTCAATGAAAATATTTTTCACTTCTTCTACTGAAGTGTTGATTGGCACCGCTTCAATTTCATTTCTTGGAACGAGGCATTCTCTAATTTTTACTTTTGAAAGTGACAATGCATTTTCAAATAATTCAGAATTGCTGTCATCTTCTTTATCGCTGTCGTGACCAGTGCGCATTTGTTTCACAAAATGTTCTAAATCAACACGACTAAAAATTGTTTTTTCTTCATTAATTCGAACACCAAATAAGTACTTTAAAATAAATTCTGAAATACGAACAAACAATTGCGCAATTGGATATAATAAGTAGTAAAAAAATTGAATAGGCAATGTTAAAAAAGAAAGTGTTGTCTCTGGCTTCGAACGAAAAATTGCTTTGGGAATAAATTCCCCTAAAAATAAAACAACAATAGTTGCAATAATCGTATCTAAAAACAACCGTAAATATTCATTATGAGGCAATCCAACGGCATTAAACATAACATCAGTCAACTCAGTCATCAACAAACCATAAACCACTAAACAAATATTAATTCCTACCAAGCTTGTTCCAATAAATGTTGCAGGATTTTCCATGAATTTAGAAAGCACCTTGCCTGCATAAGATCCTTGTTTTCTTTTTAATTCAATGTTTAATTTGTTGGTGGAAACAAACGCAATTTCAACACCCGAAAAAAATCCAATGAGAATAAGCGTTATGATAATATATAATATCGTAGATAGCATAATGTAAATGTTGGTATAAAAATAAAACTATTTTTGAATAAATGAAGCGATCAATTGTTGTGTTTGCTCACAAGCCAAAGCTAAATTGTCATTCACAATGATGTGGTCAAAATGAGTTGCAAAGCTTAATTCTTCTGTTGCTTTTGAAATTCGTTCTATTAATGACTCTTCAGTTTCAGTGCCTCGATTTCGCAAGCGATTTTCTAATTCTTCAATTGAAGGGGCTTTGATAAAAATCGTTAATGCATTTTTTTGATAATATTGTTTCAAACGAATGGCTCCTTGTACATCAATATCAACTAAAGGATATTTTTCTTCGTTCCATATTGAAATTAATTCAGATTTTAAGGTGCCGTAATATTTTCCTGGATAAACCATTTCATATTCAGCAAAAGCATCTTCTTTTATTTTCGTTTCAAAATCTTGAACAGAAATAAAATGATAATTCACTCCATTAACCTCACCTAAACGTGGCAAACGAGTGCAAGCACTTACACTAAATTTTAAATTTGAAAAGTGTTTTAATAAAAAATTGACAATGGTAGATTTGCCTGAACCGGAAGGGGCTGTAATAATAATTATCTTGTGCGAATCGTCAGCATCCATTTATTTATTCATTAATTTTTCTAAATCTTTTACACAATCTTCGGCACGATTATATTTTCCAATAACCACACCATTCGCATCAATTAAAAATGCTTGAGGCACAAACATTACGCCATAAATAGCGGCTGCTTTACTTTGCCAACCACCTAAATCGCTCATGTGAAAAGGCCAAATTAAGCCATCTTTCTCTATTGCTTGCATCCAAGGTTCTTTTGTTTTATCTAATGATACACTAACAATAGTAAACCCTTTTTTAGCTTTCTTGAATTTTTTTGCACTGTATTTTTTATAAAACTTTACTAAATCTGGATTCGCCATTCTACATGGTCCACACCAACTAGCCCAAAAGTCTAATAGAACAACACGTTTTTTATTAATTTTTGTCAATTTCAATGTTTCCCCTTTAGGGTTTTGAAATTCTAATTCAGGTGCTGGTTGTCCAACTTCTATTTTTGTATTTTCATATTGAGCATTTGCAAATGAAAAGCTTAACAAGGCCACAAAAAGAAAGATTATTTTTTTCATAAAAAATATAATAAATATTGAACCTCAAATATAAGTATTTTGCTATAAAGACACTTAAAATGATTTGTTATAATTAAATAAAGCTAAATATGTAACTTTACATATATGGAAAATCTTCCAAAATTAACAGAAACAGATTTAAAACCTTGGTTTGATAAACCTCAATTAATATTGGATTGTGCAGCTCAAACACAAAAAGACTTGGGTCAATATGGCATTGAATTTGCGTTTTCTGGAAATGCTGAAACAGTTTATGAAGAACTATTTGCACAAATTCAACCACAAATTGAAACGATCTTAAAAAAGGGAACCTCTTTAATGGAAATTCTTTACAGAGTGGATGTGGATGAAGCTAAAGTGAAAATAATTTCGCACGAAAATGAACCGTACAGTGCTTCTATAACAAGACTTATTCTTTGGAGAGAACTACAAAAAGTGGTAACGAGATTTTTGTTGCGTAAATAAAATACTGCTTTTTGGTTATCTTCAAAATGTCTAAAGAATTTATATATTAAGTTTAGAAAATATTTAGCTAATTATTAAAAATTAAATTCGGCTGTTAGTAAAGGTTTGGATTTATCAAGTTAAAACATATACCGAACACTATTTTTAACATTATTTAGTTTTTAATGTGCAAAGCTGATTTATAACTCATTTTATCTTTATTGCCGCTCAATTCTATTTGTCATCATATGAGGTCATTATATAGTCTTCTTTAACTTTTGTCAATGTGATAATATTCCCAAAATTGTCAAATTTATTATCAAGTATATTTTGACTTATGTTTATATGTTTAAATTTCTTAAGATTTTCAATGAATAAATTTGTAGAACTATTATCAAATATTAAAATTGTATTTTCTCTATTTAAGTTTTTCTCTTTAAAATAGTCGCCTACACATCCACCACAGGAGATGCTTGAAACAATATAAATTGTATCGTATTTGCTTAATTTATATTCTTCGATAAATAATTTTTCTTTTGAAGGTGTTTTACAGCTACTTAAAAGTAAAAGTAGAAAAGCCATTCGTTTTATTGGATACATATAATTTGTTATTGTAGATAAAGGATATTTCAGGAAATAGAATTGTGT
>CANHNT010000214.1 GCA_947461985.1 Bacteroidota bacterium
ATAAGGCATATTCGGATTTTCAGGAATTAATGTGTTTAGTTTTTGACGAGTTTCATCACCCATTTCATACGGATAATTAGGAGCATCTTCTTCACAGTTTTGAGGCATGTAGCTCAATAACTTTTTAATATGATTGATGCAATCTACTTCATTGATACAAGCAAAATGAGTGACCCCACTTTTTGATGCATGGGTGTGCGCTCCACCTAATTCTTCGCTGGTTACTTCTTCATGCGTAACGGTTTTTACTACATTTGGTCCTGTTACAAACATGTAAGAACTTTGCTCAACCATTAAAATGAAATCGGTAATGGCTGGCGAATAAACGGCACCACCGGCACATGGCCCCATAATAGCCGACAATTGAGGAATAACGCCAGATGCTCTTGTATTTTTATAAAAAATATCTGCATAGCCACCTAATGAAACAACTCCTTCTTGAATACGAGCTCCACCGCTGTCATTTAAGCCAATAACGGGCGCGCCATTCTCCATAGCCATATCCATTATTTTGCAAATTTTTTCGGCATGCGTTTCACTTAAACTACCACCAAAAACAGTAAAATCTTGCGAAAAAACATAAATCAAACGTCCATTTACCGTGCCATAGCCAGTAACAACGCCATCGCCCAAATATTGTTCGTTTTCCATGCCAAAGTCGGTACAACGATGGGCTACAAACATGCCAATTTCTTCAAACGAACCTTCATCAAGTAATATGTTGATACGCTCACGGGCAGTAAGTTTTCCTTTTTTATGTTGTGCGGCTATTCTTTTTTCTCCACCACCTAATAATGCTTCGGCTTTTTTCTGCTCAAGAATTTCAAATTTGTTCATAGGGCAAATATAAGCCTACAATTTAATATTGAAACACAGTGTCTGGTAAAATGAAATAGATTTACATGATCCTCTTCATCACATTATACACAACTTGAGGTTTGCCTAAAGTGTAAAAATGAATGACAGGTGCGCCTGATTTTAGTAAATCCTTAGCTTGTTCCACTAACCAATCTTCGCCTACTTTATCGGCGTCCTTGTCATTTTTACATTTCATGATTTCAGTGGCCAATTCAGTAGGTAAATCTACATGAAACATAGAAGGCAATATGGATAGCTGTCGTTTAGAGGTTACCGGTTTTAAACCAGGTATAATGGGAACATTTATGTTTAAATCTTGGCATTTTTTTACATAGTCGTGGTATTTGGCATTATCGAAAAACATTTGCGTTGTGATATAATCTGCTCCGGCTTCAATTTTATTTTTCAAGTGAAGCAAATCTAAATCTGGGTTTGGACTTTCAAAATGTTTTTCAGGATAGCCTGCAACACCAATGCAAAAATCAGTCTTGCCTCCATCCGAAATTTCTTCTTCTACGTAAATTCCACGATTTAATTTTTCAATTTGTTTTACTAAATCAATGGCATAATGATGACCATTTGGGTCAGGCGAAAAATATTTTTCATTTTTAGGAGAATCCCCTCTTAGGGCTAATACATTATCAATGCCTAAAAAATTTAAGTCAATTAATGCATTCTCCGTTTCATCTTTTGAGAAACCACCACAAATTAAATGAGGTACTGCATCTACTTTATAGTGATTCATTAACGCTGCACAAATGCCTACCGTTCCTGGTCTTTTTCGAATGTCAATTCGGTCAAAAGAACCATCGGTTTTCTTCTTGTATATTTGTTCTGAACGATGATAAGTTACGTTAATAAATGAAGGTTTAAATTCCATCAAAGGGTCTAAAACAGTAAACAACGAATCAATCGTTTTGCCTTTTACAGGGGGTAAAATTTCAAAAGAAAAAAGAGTTTTTCCTTCAGCAGCCTTTATGTGTTCTGTTACTTTCATACATCACAAAAGTAATTGTAGAAATTAGAAGTAGAAAATTTAGTTTGATGTATTTACTAATTTATCGATAGGCAAACGATTCACAAATGAACGAGCAAGGGTTAATTCATCGGCATATTCTAACTCTCCTCCAAACGCAACGCCTCTTGATAGGGCTGTAATTTTAATTGGTTTATTATGTATTTTTTTTGTGATGTAGTAAGAGGTTGTATCGCCTTCTAAAGTAGGGCTTAATGCAAAAATTAGCTCTTCAATCTCTTCTGTTTCAATTCTTTTGATTAATGAAGAAATCGTTAATGTTTCTGGTCCTACGCCATCTAAAGGTGAAATTAAACCGCCTAACACGTGGTACATTCCACTGTATTGTTGCGTTGCTTCAATTGCCATCACATCGCGTATGTTTTCAACTATACATATTTGATTTTTTTTACGAACAAAATCATTGCAAATTCTACAAATTTCATTGTCTGAAACATTGTGGCATTTAGCACAAAATTGAATTTCATTTCTCATTTTTGAAATTAAATGACTAAATAATTCCACTTGATCTTTGTCTTGCTTAAGCAAATGCAAAACCAAACGCAATGCCGTTTTTTTACCTATGCCTGGCAATTTAGCAAATTGAGAAACGGCATCTTCAATAAGGATAGAAGAAAAAATCATGCTGCAAATATAGATTACTTAATAAATGAAAATGGGGAAAAACAATAATTAATTTAAACAACTAATAAACACAAACGATTGATTGGTTTTGGCATTTAATTCTTTATTGTTCTTGATTTAGGGCTGCAAATTTTGCCGTTGCGCACATTAATTATTTCGGTATAATCTTGAATGGTTTTTGTTTTAATAATTTGATAGAAAAACGCTTCAATCGTTATATACTCTATAGTATTTATGTTTTTTCTCTTAATAAATATTTAGTTACAAATTAATGCATTTATGCTTTCGATCTTCTTGGTTTATAATAATTTAAATTATTACCGCATCCACATCCTTTTTTTACTTTACAACTTGATAAAAGTAACGTGAAAATAAACAATGCCGATAAAGTGTAAATTATTTTTTTGAACATGAAAAAAAGAGATAGTTGTTTGGTAAAGATATGTAAATTGCCAAAATATTGAACAAAAACAAAAAAATATTAATTGTTCCTTTAGATTGGGGATTAGGCCATGCCACACGATGCATGCCTATTATTAATGAATTGCTATTGCAAAAATGCGAAGTGATTGTTGCTGGATCAGATACCACCAATCAAATTATTCGACAAGAATTTCCTTTGCTTCAATATGAGTTGATTGATGGCTATGAAATTTCCTATTCGTCGTCAAAATGGAAATTGCCTTTTGTGATTGCTAAACAAATTCCTAAAATACTTTCAAGAATAAAGTATGAGAATAAATGGCTACAACAATTTGTTACTAAAAATCAAATTGACATTGTTATTTCTGATAATCGTTATGGTTTGCATCATCCAATAGTGAAAACAATTTTTATGACTCATCAATTGCAAATTCAAGTGCCACAATCGAAGTGGATGCAAATGATTGTCAATAAAATAAATCATTCCTATATTAATAAATTTTCTGTTTGTTGGGTTCCTGATTATGAAACCAATGCAATTGGTGGAGCATTATCGAATAAAAAAGGATTGCATCATGTTGAATACATTGGCAATTTATCTCGATTTGAAAGTCAAAATAATGTAGAAATAATCAATGATATTTTGTTTTTAATTTCAGGCCCTGAGCCACAACGAAGTTTATTAGAACAAAAAATAATTTCAGAATTTGCAAATGATAATACTCGAAAAATTATTGTTCGTGGTTTGCCAAAATCAACTGAAATATTAAAGATAAATGGCTTTACCATCTTTAATCATTTGTCGAAAATTGAATTACAAGAAAAAATTCTTTCTTCAAAAATATTAGTG
>CANHNT010000215.1 GCA_947461985.1 Bacteroidota bacterium
CTTATTTAAATATTGATCAATTAAATGAAATGGGCATTCAAAATGAAGACATTGAACAATCTCCACAAAATCCATTTTTATATATTGTAAATACTACAAAAGAAAATATGGAACTCATAAAAAAATTCAATAATGTTTCTAGTATTACACAAATAATTACTCCAATTCAATATGGTAAAGTTCCTGGTGAAATATGTTTTCCTCATGATACTGCAAACTTTAGTTGGACTAAAGACAATTTCGGACCATTGGTAATGCCTAAAAAAGGAGCTACCGTTTCCATCAATGTACACAACATTGCTTTATATAAAAGATTGATTCAAACGTACGAAAAACACGATTTTCAAATAAAAGATTCAACGATTTTGATTGATGGGAAACCTGCGACTACATATACTTTTGCCATGGATTATTATTGGCTTATGGGTGATAACAGACACAACTCGTTAGACTCTCGTTTTTGGGGTTTTGTACCAGAAGACCATGTAGTGGGTAAAGCATGGTTTATTTGGATGAGTTATGATGCAAAAGGAATTCGATGGAAACGTTTATTTAGAAGCGTAAAATCCTTAGAAAATTAATTCATCCCCTATTCAAATTTGCTTATTTAAGCACCTCGTTTTTTTATTGTTTTTTGTCTAATGTAAATCCAAAACTAGAGCCTACATCAATTGTGCTTCTGCAACTTACAGTGTGGTTGTGCGCTTCTATAATATGTTTTACAATAGCTAAGCCCAAACCAGTTCCACCTACATTTCTGCTTCTAGCAGTATCTGTTCTGTAAAATCGTTCAAATACTCGAGGTACATGTTCTTCTAAAATACCTGCTCCATCATCAGTAATTTCTATAAAAATAGTTTTTCTATCCACTTCATAAATGCCAGCCGTTGTAGAACCATTTTCTTTGCCATACTTAATCGAATTTTCAATTAAATTTACAAGTACTTGTTTTATTTTTTGTCTATCTGCAAATACCGAAATTGGCTTCTCACAACCTTTTTTTATAGATAAATCAATCCGTTTTGGAACAGACTTAAAAGACAACTCTTCAAAAACTTCTTTAATCAATTCTTGAATTAAAAATTCAGATTTCAGAATGGGTATTTGATTCGATTCCAATTTAGAAATCTCATCTAAATCATCTACTAATTCAGCTAAACGATCAATACTTTTAGACGCATTTTGAAGAAAAACCTCTTTGACTTTTTCATCATTCATCGCACCAGCTAATAAGGTTTCAATATAACCTTGTGTTGCAAAAATGGGAGTCTTCAATTCATGTGCTAAATTCATTAAAAATTGTTTTCTAAACTCCACATTACTTTCTAATTTTTTAATTTCATTTTCACGCTCTTCAGCCCATTTATAAGCATCTTTTTTAACTTCATCTATTGATTTTTGAGGGAGTAATTCACTGTTGTAAAACTCTTCCCTTTTGGTTGCTTTTGTTTGAGAAATGAATTTATAGATTAATTTAATTTTACGATAAATAAATTTTTCTAAAATAAAATAAACTAAATAATAGGTAAAAATGAACAACAGAATAAATGAAATTCCACTGTGCATTAAATTTTTTGTAAAATAAATAACGATAATGCTAGCAAACAATGACACTGCAACAGCTGTAAGGAATGCTAATTGTGAAGGGGATGTATTTTTTGTTTGTAACACTCCGTAAAAATAGAAAAAAGATTTAACTTTTCTTCTAAATTTCAAATTTATAACCAACTCCTTTAACTGTGTGTATGAAATCGGCATTTAATTTTTGTCTAATTTTTCGAACATGCACATCAATTGTTCTATCGCCAACAATAACTTCACTTCCCCAAACTTTTTCTAATATTTCATTTCGTAAAAAAACCCTGCCTGGCTTAGATGCCAATAAAGAAAATAATTCAAATTCTTTACGAGGCAGTACCACTTCTACTCCATTGTGTTTCACTAAAAATCGTTCTCTATTAATTTCTAAATTAGGGAATGAAATAATTTTTCCATCATCTTTAGAAATTCTTCTGAATGCAGAGTGAATTCTTGAAACCAATAATTTAGGCTTAATTGGTTTCGATATATAATCATCAGCACCTAACTCCAATCCTTTAATTTCAGACTGTTCATCAGATTTTGCCGTTAAAAAAATAATTAACGTGTCATCATATTCTGAATTGGCTCTCAATTCGATGCACGTTTGAATGCCGTCTTTGTGAGGCATCATGATGTCTAACAAAATTAGATCTGGTTTAAAGGACTTAGCTTTGATAATAGCATCCACCCCGTTTTCGGCAATTTCTACTTCGTATCCGTTCAATTCCAAATTGTATTTCACAATTTGGATAATGTCCTTCTCGTCATCAACCACTAAAATTTTACCTATTTTTTTTTCCATCCTTAATGCAAAAATAGATAAGAAAAAGTGTAATTTATTAATTAATTGGATTACGAAATTGTTAAGTTACTAACTAGATATATCTTGACTGGGACTGGATTTTAACTTTCTATTTTCTTTTATGAATATTGTTAAATTTTTGATGCTGTTAATAAACCAAAAGGAGAAAATAATGATAATAAAATAGTTTGAATAAATTTTGAAATTATTGTGCCTGTTTAATACTGTTTGCATTCTTTCAAAAGATTGAAATAAACAGCACGCAGGAGCCAATATATCCAATATTTTTTTGTTAATTCCCAATTCATTTTATTTTTCATTATCATAGATTTTTTATTCCTATCGAAAATACATTAATTTAAGAATTCAATCGTTCATTTTTTTTATTATCCCAAATCATACTCAGTGTATGTATGCCTACACTAACTGCAATTAATGAAATTCCAATGTAAAATCCGATGCCTAAATCTTTATTTTCGTGGTAAAAAAACATGGCTAAAACGATGCCATATACAGGTTCTAAATTTACCATTAATACGGTTGTAAAAGAGGATAGTTTTTTTAAGGCACTCAATGCCAACGATTGCCCCCAAACGGTGCAACACAAACTCAAAACCCCTAACCAAACCAAATCCATTTTAGTTGGAATAAAATTCGTTTTGGGTAAAAAATGAACGTAAAAAGGCGCTAAAATAGTTAACAATAAAAATCCTGAACCAATTTCATAAAATGCAACCATTCTTGAAGGGTACGAGTTTACTATTTTTTTATTCATAATGGTAAACACCGAGCTTAACATCGCTGCAATAATTCCTAAGAGAATACCAAGCGCATATTTAATTTCAAAATGATAAATGCAATACATTCCAATTAAGGCAATAAATCCAATCAATAATTCCTTCGGATTAAATTTTGTTTTGAGTACGATGGGTTCTAAAAAAGCAGTAAAAATGCCTGCTGTAGCCAAACACGTTAATGCAATAGAGGCATTTGCATATTTTATGGAACCATAAAAAGCCACCCAATGAATGGCAATTATGCATCCAATTTTTGCGAATTGAATCAATTCTTTTTTAGTAATAATAATAAATTCTTTTCGATAGACTAAAATGCCTAAAAAAATAATAGCGGTTATAAAGGTTCTATACCAAACCAAAGGAAACTCTGCCAACTCAATTGCCCTGCCTAAAACTCCTGTAAATCCCCATAAAAATACCGCTAAGTGCATTTTTAGTAACGCATTCTTCATAATTATCTATTCTAAAAGCCCGTTTTTAGAGGCTATTATATTATTTTTGCACAAAATAAGAGAAAATAAAGAATTAATTCGTTTTTTTTAAATATTTGATATACTTTTGCACTCCTTAAAAAATTGTCGAAATGCCCAAAATGAA
>CANHNT010000216.1 GCA_947461985.1 Bacteroidota bacterium
CTTGCCCAACGCAAGGCTGTTTTTTGTTTATAAAATTTTGCTATCGTAGCAGTTAGTTTTTGTAATGTCTCAATCCTTTTTTGTTCTCTGCTATTAATTAAAAACAAGGAACTTTCTCCGTTTTCAAATCGGGCTTGTTCTCCTTTTAATAGAATATTTAAATTTTCGTAAAGATTTTGTTGAATACTAATTTGATTTTTTAATTGCGTGAGTATATTAAATTGTTCTCTAATTTTATTTTCCAAGAATCGTTGTTTGTTATTTTGTTGAAATTTTGTGTATTCAATTTTTAGTTTTGCTTGAGTAAAATTTGCCCTTGCTTGAGACAATCTTAATGGCATTGCAAAAGAAAGTCCATATTGATAATTTTTTTCAAGTGGAATTTGAGTAATGGTTTCGTTTAAAAAATAATTTTTACCGAGTTGATTGTATTTAATTTTTATATCGGGCAATAATTCTTGAAACTTTAATCGTTTATCTATTTCTAAAAATTTAAATTTAGACTGATAAATAGCTAATTCGGGATGGTTATTTATAACTTCCTGAATTAATTCTTCTCTTATTGGCAACTCATTTTCTACTTGATTCATATTAAATGATGGCGTAGAGGGCATTATATTTTCTGGCAAATTATAGGCAACTCCGTTTTCTTTCCAAGTGTAAGAAGATAGTTGAATAGAAGCAGTTTGCATTTGCATATATAAATCATTTTGCAAACTTAAATAATATTGTAATTGAGTAATTGCTTCTATACTGTCTATCGCAGGGCGCTCACCAATATCAACTACTTGCTTGGTATAATTAATTCTTTTTTGATTTATTTCAATTACATCATTTATAATCATCCATTCTCGATAAGCTTGCACCCATTGCCAATATTGATTTGTTGCTTCATATAAAATATTATTTAACGCTATTGTTTGTTCCGCTTCAGATTGGCTAACTAAAATTTTAGATTGTTCTAAAGCAGCTCTGCGTTTATCAATTACCATATTTTTTATAACCGAAAAGCTAACCCCTACATAGCTCGAATTATTCATTGTTTTTTGTGGATCAACATGATTTCCTGCAACATTTTCTATTCCTGCATTTAACTCAATGCCATACCAAGTAGGTATATTTAAACCTATATTTTGATAATTATAATAGGTGTTTCCCAACAACTCTTTACGAGTAGTATTGGTTTGTAATATAGGATCAAAGGCTCCTCGAGCTTCGGTTATATCTGTTTTGGCTTGTTCAATTAAATTTTTTGCTTGCAATGCTATTGGATGATATTTTTTCACAATCTGTATTAATTCATTTTCAGAAAGTGTTTGTGCATTTGTGTTGATTTGAACAATCAAAATAAGCAATATAAATAAAAATAGTTTTCTCATTACTTTGATTTCTTTTTTGAAACATCACTTTTAGATTGATAAAAATCTGGCGGAAATCCATTGATATTTCTCCACAGTTCATACCATATAGAAACATCTTTTAATAATGCGATGGCCTGGGCGCCAGCACCTAGTCTTAATTGTTTTGGCCATGGTTTTTCATTTTTATTTTCTTTTACCAAAATTCTATATTTGCCATTGGGCGAAACGGCATTTTCGATAGCCACTACTTCACCACCAAATGTACCGTAGCTAGCAGCAGGCCAACCACTAAAAACAATTGCAGGGAAACCATCAAAAACAAAACGTATAGATTGACCAATATTTACCAATGGAATGTCTAAAGGTTCAATAAATAATTCTACCGCATAATCCATTTCTGTAGGAACAATTTCAGCAATAGTTTCACCTTCTTTAATAATTTCTCCTATCCCACTTTTTTTAGCTTGCACAATTTGTCCATTTTGGGGTGCTATAATAAAATATAATTGTGCTCTGTTTTTGTAATTTGAATATTGGTTTTTTAATTTAGAAACCTCACCTTGGCCCGACGCAATTTGTGTCATGGATTGCATGATTTCGCTTTGCGCTTTATTCATTTTTTCCATATATTCTTGCTGTGCACCACTTAACTCTAAATTTGTGATGAATACTTCTTGTCGGGAGTTTGTTAAATTATTTTCTGCTGCAATCATTCGCGCTTGAAAAGATTGCAATGATTGATTTCGTTGTTCTAATTGAGTTAATGAAACGAGTCCTTGATCATACAAATCTTTTTGACGAGTATATTGTTTGTTCGCAATATTGTAATCGTTTTTAGCAGCGATAAGGCTTGCACTATCTGATTTTATTTTTACTTTTTGTTGTTGAATTTTGTTTTTTAATTGATTGGTTTTAATTTCTAAACTAGATTGTAAATTGCTTATTTGATTTTGTTGAGCAACCGTTTTTCCTTCATAGTATGTAATGGATTGCTCTTTAGCAGTAAGCTGTTCTCCTGTTCTGGCAATTAAAGCAGGGTCTAAATAATCTTCTTTTACCTCTGTTAATTGTGCAATCGTATCACCAGCATTTACGATATCGCCTTCTTTTATATACCACTTTAAAATTCGACCAGGTATTATGGTAGTTACTCCTTGTGCTCTTTGTTCTTGGCGCAATGTAGTCACATTTCCTTTAGTACGAATATTTTGAGTCCATGGTAAAAACAAACACATGATTAATCCTACCAATAAAATAATTAAAACCCGACTGACTTTATTCGTTTTATTAATGTTATAAATATTTTGATATGAAATTGATTCGAATGTCATTTTCTGTAAATTATTTGTTTGAAATAATGGTTAATTTTTTATCTGCTAGATTAAATGTTTTATTACATTTTTCATTAAATCTTTTTTCATTCGAAACAACTATGACAGTTGAATTGGGCAAATGATTTAAAATAGTATTTTCTATTAATTCTATGCTATCTTCTTCTAAATCTGAAAACGGTTCTTCTAATAAAATTAATGCTGGTTGATTGACTATTGCTCTTAGAATTAGTATTTTTTTGATTACAGAACGAGGTAATTTTTTACCTGTTGTTTCTATCCAAGTTTCCATTCCAAAAGGGAGTTCATTGATGTAAGACTCTAAACCAACTAATTTTGAAAAGTGTGTTATATCCTGAAAAGTAATGGATGGATTTCCAAATGTAATATTTTCAGTATACGTTCCACTAAAAATATCTAATCGATTAAACATAACGCCAATGTGTTCCCTAACGTGATTTAAATTTAAATTATTTAATGGAATTTGGTTCAATAAAATGCTTCCTTCAGATGGTTTATATAAAGTAGAAAATAATCGTAATAGAGTAGATTTTCCTGAACCATCTTTACCTACTATGGCAATTTTTTCTCCCGAATTTATTTTAAAAGAAAACTGATTGAATACCAAATTATTTTCGATATAAGAATAATTTACTTGAGCAAATTCAATATGTAAGCCCGTTTTTATATTCGGTAATAAATAGTCTCCACTTATTTCATTTGGTTGTTTATCTACCGTATGTAATTTATCAAGTGCAGTGAGCATATCATAAAAGGTATCAAGGTTTACAATTATTTTTTCTACAGATGAAATCATCGTTAAAATAATAATTTCTGCTGCTACAAACTGTCCGATATTTAATTGTTGATTGATTAATAAATAGGTTCCAACAAGCAGCATCGTTGCTGTAATCATTATTTTTAAAAATACTAAATTTTTATATTGAAATAGTAATATATTAAAATGTTTTGTTCTATAATCTAAATAATGATTCACTTTTTCATCCATTTTAATGAGCGATAATTGGTGCGTGCGATGCATTTTGAAATGATGAATTAATCGAGCCATTTC
>CANHNT010000217.1 GCA_947461985.1 Bacteroidota bacterium
GCCGAAATAATGCCAATTAAAACTTTTTTTAATAATTTTTTATCTTCATTAAAATAGGAATGAACTTTTTTGTTATTAATAAAATAGAAATAAGTGGTAAACAACCCAATAAATACTAATAATAAAAAACCTCCAGCTGGTCTTACTGCTAAGGTTAATCCAAAACCCAATCCTAAACCAATTAAATTGGTTTTGTATTTATGAGGGAAGTCAATTAAAAAACAAATAATATAATAGATTCCTATTACAAAACCGGCAGCAAATGGAATGTCTTTAGGGTTATTCATGCATTCGCCAAATATTTTTGGAGAGAATACGACAAATAACAATGCAATAATTCCTACATACCATTTTTTGCTAATTTTAGTTGCTAATAATCCTGTGAAAAGCATTAATAAAGCACCAAATGAGGCATTGAAAAAATGACGTAAATTTAAAATTGGGATTGATGGAAATAATCTATGAAAACCTTCCGTAATAAATTCAAAAAAACCTCCATATAATTCAACGTGAGAATATTGAAGTCCTTTTGCTGAGTAATCCAATGCTTGTTTAGCATCTTTTGTAAAATAGTCCCAAATGTCTTGTCCGTAAATGATATGAAGCCATTCATCCCCCGATTGTCCGTATTGTGAACTCACCGTAAGCATTACCATGGTGATGATTAAACTCAACGCAATAAAAATATATTTGTATGTTTTTTGTTCCATTTTATTAAAGTTTGTAATTCGATTTTAATTTTAATAATTCAAAAGGCACTTTAAAATAATCTGATAATTTTATTTTTGATCCTTTTACATCATCCCATTTTTGTAAAAAAAACTCTTGTGCTATTTCATTGATTTGTTGAGTAGAAAAATGTTGAATGGATTTGCAAAATAATTCAATATCGAAAAACCATTTAGATTTAAAAGGATTTGAAAAAATAATAGGAATGATGGACGGTCTGAAAAATTTAAAACCACATTGAGTATCATAAATTGGTGTTTTTAATATCCAAACACTGACTACTGTTGCAAACATTCGTCCTAAAACAAAACGAATAAATTTTCGATGAATATTTCCACCCATGTGCATGATTCTGGAGCCGAAAACAAATAATTTACGAGGGTCATTAAAAACAAATGCAATTCGTTCGACTTCTTCTAAAGGAGTAGCTAAATCGGCATCTAAAAAACCAATAATATCAAAATTGTTTTTAGCATGCAAAAAGTTTATTCCGTTTCGAACCGTTTCAGCTTTGCCCATGTTATGTGCATTATTAAGCACTTCAATTTGCAAAGGATATTTTTCTGCAAATTCTTTTAAAATGGCCAACGTGTTGTCGCTGCTTCCATCATTTACAAAACAATAGAAATGGTTTTTATATTCAATAATATCTTGCTCAAACGAAGGAATAGAAATCCTATTTGCTTCATTGTAGCAGGGTACAACGATCCCTATGTTGAAATTTATTGAATCAGACATTATTTGATAATTTTTCCATGAGATACACAAGTAACTCCCATTAATTTATTATTTTTTAAATGATTGGCATCAAATTTTGAAATTGTGTATAATATTTTATTCACAATAGGTGATGCAGGTTGCATTTCAGAGGTGTAATTTTTCTTTGGTGGTAATAAATTGGCAATTTTTCTCATTGTCCAAACCAAAGGAAAAAGGGTGCCATACAGATAATAAATATTTTCGTAGGTATATTTACAATCATCAAGTAATTTCTTTAAATTAGATACTGTATATCGTCTAAAATGTTCCAAATAAACATCATGCTGCGACCATAATGATTGAAATGCAGGAACGGTAATAAAAAAATAATTATGATCTCCAATACAATTGTTCTTAATAGAATTCAACATTAAATCGTCATGTTCTAAATGCTCTAAAACATCCATCATGATAACTAATGTATTTGAAATTGTATCCGGAATTTTATGTTGTTTGATTAATCTTGTATTTTGAGAAGCAAGCATTTCTTCCTCTGTATATTCAATGTCAATTAAGTAACATTTGTTTATTTTCGTAGGAAATTCTTCTAAAATTATTCGAGCAAAAAAACCTGTTCCCGATCCCACATCGATGATATCATATGTAATATCAGCTGGCAGATTTCTAAAAAAATCAAATAAAGGTAATTTCTTACTTTGATAATACCAATGCGTATCTTGATTAATACCTGAATTAATTTCCTTTATATCCATATAAAATGTTAAGTGTAAATTGTTTAATTTGTAAATATAATCGTCTTTTTATTTTATACCAACAGAAAAATGTTCAAATCGTATTAAAGACTTGAAAAAAAATTACTTGTTACAGTATAAGATTATTGATTATTTAACTTTGGTAATTTTAATCACATTTGTAGGTAAATGATCTTTTACCGGTGTGCTACCTGTGCTAATTACTACTTGGTCTGCTTGCAACAATCCCTTTTCTTTTAAAAAATCTATTTGATCAGCAATGATTTCGTCTAAGCTATTTTCTTTATCGTAATAAAAAGCTTGTACACCCCAGCTCAAACTTAATTGATTGATAAGTGATTGTGTTTGAGTAAATATATACAATGGGGCATGGGGTCTAAAACTAGACAACATAAAACCAGTATACCCACTTTGCGTCATTCCAATTATGGCATTTGCTTTTACATCTTCGGCAATTTTGCAGGCATTGTAGCATAATGCATCTGATAAAAATGAAGGAGAGTGTGCTTGAGGAGTTAAATTTTGATGATAAACGGTTTCTTCTTTTTCAACTTCGGCAATAATTTTACTCATGGTTTCTACCACTAATGATGGGTGATTGCCCATAGCGGTTTCACCACTTAGCATAACCGCATCTGCGCCTTCTAATACTGCATTTGCCACATCAGAAATTTCACTTCTATTGGGTTTTACTCGATCAATCATGCTTTCCATCATTTGTGTTGCAATAATGACTGGTTTTGCACGATGAATGCATTTTCGTACAATCGTTTTTTGAATCATCGGAATTTGCTCAACGGGCAATTCTATTCCTAAATCGCCACGAGCCACCATAATTGCATCGCTAGCCAAAATAATTTCACGAATATTTTCTACGGCTTCAGGTTTTTCAATTTTTGCAATAATTTTTGCGTTGCTTCCTTTTTCTTTCAAAATTTTACGCAAATGGGTAATGTCATGCGGTTCACGAACAAATGAAAGAGCAACCCAATCTATGTTCTCTCCAATAATAAAATCTATATCTTCTAAATCTTTTTCGGTAATGGCTGGTAAGGAAACTTTGGTTTCAGGTAAATTTATTCCTTTTTTAGAACTTAATAAACCAGGTGTGGTAATCATTGCTGACACATCATTATTAGCATGAATTGCTGAAATTTTTACTTCAATTTTTCCATCATCAATTAATATTTTTTCACCCACTTTTACGTCGTTATGAAAATTTTGATACGATAAATAAACGCGCTCTTTGGTTCCTAAACATTTTTCCGATGTGAAGGTTATCGTTTCACCTTCAACTAATTCTACACCGTTGTTTTCAACTTCTCCAATGCGTAATTTAGGTCCTTGTAAATCGGCTAAAATAGCAATATTAAAAGGGTAATCTGCATTAATTTGATTGATTAAATCAATAACTACTTTATGATCTTCGTGTTTTCCATGTGAAAAATTCAATCTAAATACATCTACACCTGCATGTACTAATTTTAATAATCCTTCATAGGTATTACAAGCTGGCCCTACTGTTGCTATTATTTTTGTTTTTTGGTTTTTA
>CANHNT010000218.1 GCA_947461985.1 Bacteroidota bacterium
CCAAAAGAAAACTATGGACAAGTTTATATTAGAACAAACAATATTGACAAACTTTATCAATCATTACTTGATAATAAAATAAGTATTCACCCCAATGGACAATTAGAAATAAAACCATGGGGACAAAAGGAATTTGCTTTGCTTGACCCTGACAATAACTTATTGACTTTTGGACAAAGCATATAAATATTTCATGATAATTGTAGCATTTTTTATACTTTAATAATCATTATTATTTCAATATAAAAAACTGACAACCGACATCTGTCATCTGGCAACTTTTTGAATTTAACCTTGTATCAAAAAAGAAATGTAAATCATTCGAGTAGAAAGTTTATCTAATGCTTTGTTAGTAGGCTCATTGGTGTTTCTTAAAAGCACATTGCCTAAGCCGTTGCTAATTTTTATTTCTGGAGAAAAAATAAAATTAGGATAATAAAACTCGAAGCCTAAACCTAAATTATATCCAAAATCAACCGGTTTAAATTTTATAATTTCATCGCGTCTTTTTGATCGTGCATTCGCATTAAAATCATAATCTAATTTCCCTCCTGCTAATACATAAAATCTAAAATTGGTTTGTCTATCCGATTTAAATTTAAACTCAACAGGCAAATTAAATAATACAGATTCTACTGAATGATTTAATGTAGAGTCGTTTAAATAATCGAAACGGAGTGCTTTTTCACGAATTACAAATAAGGGAATAACTCTTAAATCAATAAAACTGCTTAATCGTAAATTGCCTAAAATGCCTACTTGAAAGCCAGGTCTCCAAAGAGGGGTAATATTTTTAATAGAATCAAAGCTAGAGAAATAGCTAGACTGACTTATTTTATATTGTGCAGCATTCATACCAATTGAAATGCCGAAATAATACAGTTTGTTTCCATGTTCAGGATTGTTCATTTTTTCATCTTGCGCAAATGAATGAATGCAAGCAAACAGCAACAGAAAAAATAAGCTTATTTTTCTGATTGATAAATAGAAGCGATTCCAAAACTTACTGGTTTGCATAAAGTATTTTTAAATCCTAAGTTTTGCAATATTACGCACATTTCTTCACCTTCAGGAAAAACAGCAACAGAATTTGGCAAATAGCTATAAGCTTGACTGCTTTTACTGAATAGTTTTCCGATGGTTGGTGTTATATAACGGAAATAGAGGTTGTAAAATTGTTTAATTGGGAATGTTTTTACTTTAGAAAACTCTAAAATAAACAATTGACCTCCAGGTTTTAAAACCCGGTTCATTTCTGCCAATCCTATTGTCAGGTTTTCAAAATTTCGAATGCCAAATGCGATCGTAATTGCGTCAAATTGATTATCATTAAAAGGCATTTTTTCAGCATCTGTTTTCACTAATTTAATGATTGAAGTGAGTTTTTTAGCTTCTATTTTTGTTTGCCCAACTGCCAACATTTGAGCAGATAAATCGCCACCAATAATTTGAGTTGGGTTTAGGTTCACTAATTCTATCGCTAAATCGGCTGTTCCTGTAGCCAAGTCTAAAATTTGCTTAGGCTGATAGGGTTTCAGCATTTTAATGACTTTTTTTCTCCATAAAACATCTATTCTAAACGAGAGCAGACGGTTTAAAAAATCATAATTTTTAGCAATGTCATCAAACATGCCTTCTACTTGTTGTTTCTTACTTAACGCTGAATTGATATCAGGCACTACATTTGTTCCCACGTTGGTAAAGATAGGAATTAGATGTCAGATGTCAGATATCAGATGTTAGGAATTATTTATAAGATATAAAAGAGTTGTAAGTTGTTTGTTGACAGTTGTAAGGCATATATAGGATTTCTCGGTTAACTCCCAGAATACTCTTAACAAACTGTATGAATAGTTTATTTGTTCTTTGTGGTAAAATATATTTCACTGTTAACTTTCAAAATACTCTTTGCGAACTCTGTGAAAAAGCGTTGTGTACTTTTTGGTTAATAAAAGGAATTATTTCCGTTATCTCTGTGGCAAAAAACTTATGGTAAAAACTCCATGTTCTCTGTGGTAAAAAAATCCTATTTTTGCTACAATGGAAATTGTAAAAGCAGAGTTTATTATTAGCAACACCGACATCACCAAATGTCCTAAACCCGATATGCCCGAAGTTGCTTTTATCGGCAGGAGTAATGTAGGAAAATCATCATTAATAAATATGCTTGCTAACAAAAAAAGCATGGCAAAAACATCCTCTACGCCGGGTAAAACACAACTTATCAATCATTTTTTGATTAATAGAAACATGTATTGGGTTGATTTACCTGGTTATGGATATGCCAAAGTTTCGCAATCGCAACGGGGCACTTGGACCAAAATGATTTGGAATTATGTCGAAAAACGAGAAAATTTACGTACTCTTTTTGTATTAATTGATAGTCGACACGAACCTCAAAAAAAAGATATCGAAATCGTAAATAAATTAGGAGAAAAACAAATTCCTTTTGCATTGATTTTTACAAAAGCCGATAAAGAAACGCAAAAAGAAGTGAGCAAAAATGTCTCTATCTTTAAAAATGAAATGAAGAAGTTTTGGGAAGTATTGCCACCTGTTTTTGTAACATCTGCTGAAAAACGCTTAGGTCGAAAAAATGTGTTGGATTATATTGAATTGATTAGTTTCTCTAACGAAGAAGAAGTGGAAGAACAAGTAGTTCCAGATATAGAATAAATGCGAAAAATATACAAAACCTAAAAAAGGATTCTCAAAATGGCGTAAATATTATTTAATAATTACTATTTTAGTAAATCCTGGTAAAATAATTGTTGATAATTCTCTTACATCTTTGTTTTTTAATCCCACACAACCATCAGTCCAATTGTGTTTCATGTCTATCACATTATCGCCATTTTCCCAAATGCCATGTATGCCAATAGCCCCACCAATACGGGCATCAGCGGCTACCAATCCTTTTGTTTTTGCATCCTCAAAAAAACGTTTTGACTCTTCATTTGGATAATCTAACAACATAAATGTATCCCATTTGTCGTGTTTCTTTCGATCTAAAATAGTAAAAGTTCCTTCAGGTGTT
This sequence comes from Bacteroidota bacterium, assembly GCA_947461985.1. Taxonomy (GTDB): domain Bacteria; phylum Bacteroidota; class Bacteroidia; order Chitinophagales; family Chitinophagaceae; genus OLB11. The sequence continues at coordinate 3,038 of CANHNT010000218.1, forward strand.
TTTCTGTCGCCTTCACACATTTTTTGTCCAACACAATTTGGACCAAAAACACAGGTATATGCCGTTAAAATTTTTCCTTTGTGATAAACTTGCAAGCGATTTTTCGATTTAAAAACTTTAATGTAAACAGAATCTTTAATAACCGTATCTACATTAAAAGGCCTGTTTAATACGGGTCCAGAAACCGTAAATGTTTTCGTAATAATTTTTCCTTCTTTTTTCCTTTCAATTTTATTGCCTTTGCTATCATACGTAACTACCACTGTTTCTGCTGCTTTGTAATGCCCAGATGTAGCCGCTTCTTTTGCTTTTTGTTCTTTCTCTTTTAAGGTTTTCCAATAAAATTCTTGTTTGAGTTTCAAAGAATCTGCTTGAGGAGATTGTGCAAATATTTTCATCGAAATGAAAGGGAAAAGAAAAATTAGTATAAAATATTTTTGAAACAATGATTCGATTTAAAGTACGAAAATAAATCGTTAGTTTAGATTTTGATGATAATTTCTTTTATCGGCTTATTCTACTTTTCTAAAGTTTTAAACCACCCTACAAATATCCTTTCGCCATTTCCCAAATGACCATGCCTGCACTTACCGAAATGTTGAGTGAATGTTTGCTTCCCAATTGAGGAATTTCTATCGAAAAATCACATTGATTAATAATTTCTTCTTGCACACCATTCACTTCATGCCCAAAAACAATGGCG
>CANHNT010000219.1 GCA_947461985.1 Bacteroidota bacterium
ATAGTTCGAAGTCGTCGTTGATGATTTCGTTTTCAAAATCGTGTTGCAAAGATTGGTAAGTTTTGGGATTATGGAGCGTTAATGTTTCTATAATTTTTGCAAACCATTTACCTTGCTCTTCGCTCAAAGTAAGTTCCACTTGGCTAAGTTCATGTTGAAAAACAAGTGTTGCCATTTGCCATGAATTTCCTTTTTTTGATTTCGTAAAATAAGAAAGCGTTGGTTGATTTCCCAGCCAAATAACTTTGGTTGTTGGCTTACTCGTTTTTAAAACAGGTTCGTTTAAAATGGTTTGAATAAAATTTTTATCGACACAAGTGGATGGAATTTTTTGTTCGAAGAACGATTGTAATTGATCATCTAGGCAATTATGTTGCATATAATTGTACAACGATTTTTTTAGCCCAAATGAAAACTCTTCATGACGAATGCCTTTCTTTTCGGTATAGGTTAAATCGTTGTTTGCAAACGAACCTTCTTTGCTTGTTATTTGAATCGAAAATGCTTCAGGATTTTTACCAATAGGGCTATGAACGGTGAGCGCAAACTGATGCCAAAAGCCCGATTGCAAAATATTATTTTTAAATAATTGTCGCACTACTTCTAGTGAGTCCACCGTTTCTTGAATAGTTTGTGTAGGATAGCCATACATTAAATAGGCATGCACCATGATGTCGTTTTGCTTAAAGTTTTTAAGCACATGAGCCACTTGCTCTAAACTCACACCTTTGTCGATGAGTTTGAGTAATCGATCAGAAGCTACTTCGAGTCCACCCGAAACGGCTATGCAACCAGAGGTTTTGAGCAAATAACACAAATCGTTGGTAAAGCTTTTTTCAAAGCGAATATTGGTCCACCAAGAAACGGTCATTTTTCGTTTGATGATTTCAATGGCTAAATCACGCATCATGGCAGGTGGTGCAGCTTCATCTACAAAATGAAAACCAGTGACACCCGTTTGAGCAATAATGATTTCCATTCGGTCACAAATTTGTTGCACAGTGGTCGCTTGGTAGTTTTGAATATAATCTAAACTCACATCGCAAAACGTACATTTTGCCCAATAGCAACCATGTGCCATGGTGAGTTTATTCCATCGTCCATCGCTCCAAAGCCTGTGCATGGGGTTAACCACTTCAATAGCCGAAATATATTTATCTAATACTAAATCTGCATAATCGGGTGTTCCAACTTCTTGTTGTTTATAATCTCGTTGAAGACTCCCATTAAAATAATGCACTTCATTTTCATGCAATGCAAATGTGCGTTTGAGTAATTCAATAGGCCGTTTATTGTCTAAATATTCCAGTAGGTTTTCAATAGGTGTTTCGCCATCATCTAAGGTAATAAAATCGACAAATTCAAAAACACGTTTTTCTTTTAAAGAGCGAAGCTCTGTATTGGGAAAACCGCCACCCATCATTATTTTAATGGCCGGATGATGTTGCTTTAACCATTGCGCACAACGAAAAGCACTAAACAAATTTCCTGGAAAAGGAACCGAAATAGCAACTGCTGTTGGATTAAATTTAGTTATTTTTTGTGCTAATAAATCAACGGTAATTTCATCAATCAAGCTCAGTGGTTTTTGCAATGAATCATATATTTCATCAAACGAATTGGCACTTCTTCCTAATCGTTCGGCATATCGGCTAAAGCCAAAATGTTCATCTACACATTCTTTTATAAAGTCCGACAAATCTTCTAAATAGAGTGTTGCAAAATGTTTAGCCTTGTCAGCAATGCCATTATTTCCAAAAGCCCATTCCATGTCGCCCATGTTTTGAAAACGAGAAGCCTGAGGCAAAAAACCTTGTTGAATAATCCGTTGCGCCAAGGTTGGCATTTTCCCTTGAAGGAAAAGTATTACAGCATCTATTGTTTCAATATACTTATCTTTTAAAAAAATGATGCGTTTAACATTGTCAGAAAAATGAGTTTCAATAATTAAATTGTCAAAAATAGATTTAAGTTGAACTGAATTAAATAAAGCCAACGTAACCTCAATCCCTAAATCTGCCTGAAAAGTAGAAACCGTTTTTGTGTTTAAAAACCCTTTTATATAAGCCGTTGCAGGATAAGGAGTATTTAACTGAGTGAAAGGAGGGGTAATTAATAATACTTTTTGCGACAATGGAATTAATTTATGAGGTAAAAATAATACCAAAAAGACAAAAGCTTAATAATAAATTTTAAGATTAGAAAATGATTGAATAAATTTACTCCTTCATGAAAAAGATATCTTTCACCATTCTTGCCTTTTTTATTTTAATAAAATGTTTTGCGCAAGAAAAACATTTACAAAAATTAACTCAATTAACATTTGGAGGAGATAATGCTGAAGCCTATTTTAGCCCAGATGGAAAGCAATTATCTTTTCAGAGTAATAATAAAAAATGGGGGTTAGAATGTGATCAAATTTTTGATTTGAATATCGAAAAAGCCATGAATGACACTGCCTATATTCCTCCAAGAATTAGCAATGGCTTAGGGCGCACCACCTGTAGCTATTATATGCCAAATGGAAAAGATATTTTATTTGCTTCAACTCACAAGGGAAGCAAATCGTGCCCTACTGAAGTAAAAATGGAGGGAAAATATTTATGGAGCGTGTATGCCGATTTCGACATTTATATTGCCAATAAAAAAGGAACGTTGCTTAAACAACTTACAACTAAAAATGGCTATGATGCAGAAGCCACAGTTTCACCTCAAGGCGACAAAATTGTTTTTACGAGTAAACGAAGTGGCGATTTAGAATTGTGGACAATGAATATTGATGGTTCAAATCAAAAACAAATTACGTTTGGATTGGGCTATGATGGGGGTGCTTTTTTTAGTGCCGATGGAACGAAATTAGTCTTTAGAGCATCGCGACCAAAAACATCCGCAGAAATAAACGAATATAAAGATTATTTAAAAAAAGATTTAGTTGCGCCTACTAATATGGAAATTTACACCTGCAATGTGGATGGTTCGAACTTAAAGCAAATTACGCATTTAGGTAAAGCCAATTGGGCTCCTTTCTTTTCTCCTTCTGGAAATAAAATTATATTTTCGAGTAATCATCACAGCACCAAAGGCTATGATTTTCAATTATTTATGATTAATATTGACGGTACTGGTTTGGAACAAATAACATTTGAAAGCAAATTCAACGCCTTCCCAATGTTTTCTCCTGATGGAAAGAAATTAGTATTTTCGTCGAATAGAAACAATAATAATACAAGAGATACCAATTTGTTTATTGCAGATTGGATTGAATAAAAAAATACAATTATGATAAAAAAAATATTTTTAAGTGGATTGATTTTGGCAGGGATGTTGAGCACACAAGCCCAACAACGGGTACCAATGGATCAAATAGTAAAGGTGGTTTCTTACTTAGCATCAGATGAATTAAATGGAAGAGGAACGGGCACTGCTGACGAAAAAAAAGCAGCTAAATTTATTGCTGAACAATTTGAAGCAATGCACCTAAAACCAAAAGGTTATAAAGGTTATTTTTATGATTTTTTATACAAACACGACACTAATATTCATGACACAATAAAAGCAAATGTAAAACCTAAAATAGGGAGAAATGTATTGGCATTTTTAGACAATGGAGCCGAAAATACAATTGTAATTGGCGCTCACTATGACCATTGCGGACTTGGGTTTGATGGGAATAGCTTGGATGCTAATCCTAAGGAAAAAATCCATAATGGCGCTGATGATAATGCCAGTGGTGTTG
>CANHNT010000220.1 GCA_947461985.1 Bacteroidota bacterium
ATTAAATGTTCCATTATTGGCTATTAATTCAATGGATTCATTGGTGTATGAAGAAGAAACATTTGAACTGATGAAACAAAAAGCAAAAAAAGACAAATTCAATTTTCCTTATTTGCAAGATGCTAATCAAGCAATTGGAAAATTATTTGGAGCAGAGCATACCCCTACCGCATACGTTATTTGGAAAGAAAAAAATCACTGGACAGTTAAGTATGTTGGTTCAATAGATGACAATGGGGAGCACCCAGAAAAGGCAACCCCTTTTATTTCAAATGCAGTAGATGAATTATTACAAAACAAAAATGTAACTGAAGCAGAAACAGAATCGTTTGGGTGCAGGATATTTTATAGAAAAAAATAAAAACATGATTAAAAATTTAAGTTTACTAGTTGTTGTTTTTTTTATAATGACAAAAGTACAAGCACAACGAAATACCATTTTAATAATTGCCGATGATTTAAGTCCTGATTATTTTGGGTTTTATGAAAATCATGTGGATACTGTAGATGTACCCAACATTAGAAAACTTTTAGCGAAAGGAGTTCGTTTTAAAAATTTAATGAGTAATCCTGTTTGCTCAAGTACACGCACTACCATACTAACAGGTAGATATAGTTTTAGAACAGGTGTTGGAGGAATCGTTGGAGGTGCAGGAGGCTCTAATCAAATTGATACGGCCGAAATGTCGATTCCTAAATTATTAAAAATATACAATAATCAAATTGCAAAGGCAAATATTGGAAAATGGCATTTGAAACAACCAAACCCTGTTGCGAATTTAATGAGTCCACAAGCATTAGGCTACGATTGGTTTGAAGGTCCTTTTATTGGGCAATTACCAAGCTTTACTAATTGGACAAAATACACCAATGGAGTTGCGTCTACAATTACTAATTATGCTACTACCGAAAATGTAAATAACGCCGTAACATGGTTAAAATCGATCAACCAAACTAAACCATTTTTTTTGTGGTTAGCTTTTAATGCGCCGCACGAACCCCTGCATTTACCACCGGCAAATTTGCATACGTATACAGGATTAAATGGAGCACAAGCCAATATCAATGCACAACCCAAGCAATATTTCAAAGCGATGATACAGGCCATGGATCACGAAATGGGGCGGTTGTTTGATAGCTTGCAAGTGATGAATAAATTAGATAGTACCGATATTATTTTTATTGGTGATAATGGCAATACACCTCGTACAGCTCAAATTGCAGACACAAGTAAGGCAAAAGGAACTGTATATCAATATGGAGTACATGTGCCCATGATAATTGCTGGACCCAGTGTTGTAAACCCAAACAGAGCAAGCGATGCATTGGTAAATACGGCTGATATTTTTGCAACCATTGTTGAAAATTTTGGGTACACAAATTGGAAAACACAAATACCAAACAACAAACCAGTGGACAGCAAAAGTTTGCAACCTATTATTAAAAACACAACCGATAGCATTCGTTCATGGAGCTTTAGTGAGTTGTTTAAATTAACTACAGATAGTTCAGATGGTAAAGCAATACGAAATAAAGATTATAAATTGATTCGGTTGAATTATGGAGCTGAAGAGTTTTATAATTTAGCAATCGATCCCAATGAAACTACTAATTTATTAAACGGAAATTTGACTGCAACCGATATCAGCAATTATCATTTTTTATGCGATAGCATTACTGCTTTAACTGGTGTTGGCACTTGTAAACCTCTGTCCATAAACAATATCAGCCAACAAAACGAAATTCAAGTTTATCCAAATCCATTTACAAATCATATTTATCTTTCATCAAAAAATAAAAATGATTTGTGCCAATTAATCAATCAAATGGGTGAAATTATTTACACAGGCAAGGAACTTGAAAAACAAGATTTTAGTAATTTGCCGAAAGGGATTTATTATTTAAAAATAAATTCAAATTTTAATACACCATGTAAAATGGTAAAACAATAAGTTGGTTTTACCATGTTAGAGGATGAATTAATTGCTGGTTTAAAAATAAAAAGTAGGGTAGCTTTTGATTTTTTAATTCAACAACATTCTTTACAAGTTATAAATACTTGCTATAAATTAAATAGTAAAAAAAGCACAGCCACGTCAGGCAAAATGATCTTAAAAAGAAATTAGTAATACAGTTATGAAAAAAATGGTCGTTATTTTAATTGTTCTTGCAACAATTGTCAACACAAATTTATTTGCACACAATACTTCAAGCGAAGGACATTTGCAACACTTTACAATTCAAAATAAACAGGTAGAGGGTTATTTCTATATGTTTAAAAACAATGAAGTTTATTTAGAAAATACGAATCATGAAATAGTACATTTTCCAATTTCATTTTTTAGTGCCGAAAATCAACGCAATATATTAAACAGATACCAAAAAATTGAAGCAGAAAATTTGCAATTAATTGCACCAACAACTCCAGTTTATTTTATAAATAATAATGCCCTTTTACTAATAGAATTTTTAATAGTTTTATGCTTATATTATTTAATTTATAAATTTTCAAAATCATTACACTTACAAAATAAAATGAAATTTGTTTATTCAATTGCAATAGTTGGTATATCGATTTTATTAATAAGTGCGGATAAAAAATTTCGTTCTACAACGGATCCTTCTCAAGTAGACAAAGCGTTTATTCCTTTCAAACCCAATGTTTATACCCATTGGGATAATACTTGGTTTTATGTAGAAAGCAAAGGAATCCCTACAACACATGATATGATGGTAGGGATTAGTAATCATGGTTGGCAACAACAAATACCGATTCCACAATGTTACACAGGTAGCAATGCTTGGCAAATTCCATTAAATCCAATTCTTGCTTTAACGCCAGTTCCTGTAAATGCGAATCATTTTTCTCGGGGTGCAATCGCTTTAGCTGCCAATGGTATTCCTATATTTAATCCTTTTACAAATACTGGAGTAGATGCTTTGGTAGATGGTCAATTAGATAATTTTGGTGGACATTGCGGAAGGGCAGACGATTACCATTATCATACAGCGCCACTTCATTTATATGGCTACACCAATGATACTTTGCCAATTGCGTATGCTTTAGATGGCTTTGCCGTTTTTGGTGCAAAAGAAAGAGATGGAAGTGCGATGGTTACTTTAGATGCAAACCATGGTCATAGTTATGGTGGTATTTACCATTACCATGGCACTGCTTCGTTTCCTTATATGATAGGAAATATGGTTGGGCAAATTACAGAAGATACTACACATCAAATTATTCCTCAAGCACATGCAACACCAATAAGACCTTCTGGAACTCCCTTAAACGGTGCGCTAATTACTGGTTGTACACCTAAGGCTGCTGGCAATGGTTATGTATTTACTTATGTTTTAAACGGGCAAACTTATACCATTGATTATAGTTGGAATACAACGGGTGTTTATACATTTACTTATATTACACCCAATGGAACAACCACAGATACTTACACAAAATTTGTTCAATGCAACATACCAAATGCAATTCAAAATTTGACAAAAATTGAAAGTGAAATAGCTGTTTATCCAAATCCTGCAACTGATTTTTTGAGCATTAATTTAAAAGGAAATTTAACCGAAAATGAAATTCATGAAATGAGTATTTATAATTTACAAGGACAAAAAGTTTATACTACCAATAAATTTGTACAACAAATTTCTATGAAAAATTTAGCCAATGGAAATTATATTTTTAAAGTACAAATTGGCACAAGTAGTTTTAGTAAAATG
>CANHNT010000221.1 GCA_947461985.1 Bacteroidota bacterium
CATTCATCATTGTGCCGACAGTCACATGAATTGTTTAATCAGAATAAAATTAGCCTTAACAGAAGATAACCCAACCATTAAGCCGTATATCGAAAGTTTGTGGGCTCAACTGCCAGATTATAATTTGCCTTTTAATAATTCCATTACGATTCTTTTTGCAGTTCATTTAAAAATAATTGAAATTATTAAATCACTTTCTACCGATGATTTAAACAGAACATATTATCATAGTCAATACGAAAAATCATTTAGAATAAAAGACGTATTGTGTTTATATTCATGGCATGGAAACCATCACTTAGCACATATAACTACATTAAAGGGAAAATGGAATTGGTAAAAAAAGAGCGTCTAAATTTTTAGACGCTCTTTTTTAAAATATGCTAATCATTGATGAATTCATCATCCACAACTGCTATTTGTTCAAGATCTACAAACTGAATAGAATTGCCTTTTTCTTTATAGCTTTTAATTTGATCAATGATTGATTTTAATGCTAAATCAAAAGATTCTTCAAATTGTTTAGACTCATGTTTTACAAAAAAGGTATGCTTAGGAATATGTACTTTTATTTCTGCAATTTTGTCTTTAATTTGATGCACTACATTGTCTATTTTAAGGTAAACCTCAACGTTCACAATACTGTCGTGATATGTTTTTAATTTATCAACTTTTACATTTACATAATCTAATAATTTTTTGTCGGCATCAAAGCGATGTGTTTGAATTTTCACATTCATAATTCTATAATTTTTAAATTTTAATAATTATTCTTTTAAAGAACGAATATGAAGGTACAGTAAAAACAACACAACCTTATTTTTTGGTGCTTATTTTTTTCGACAAAATTATTTTTTAACAATTTGTATTATTTTTTCTTAGGATGCCAAAAAATAGTTGTTGAGTAGTCGAAATGCATTAAAAAACAACCTACATCAATTGATTAAAATGTATGATTTATAGCACAGGAATATCGTTGATTTAACGAACTAGTAAAATATCTCCTTTGTAAAAGTAATTTTTATCTGTAGAAGAACATTTGTATTTCAATAAGTAATAATAAGTGCCCAATTCAGCATCCACGCTTTTATATTTTCCATCCCATCGGTCATCAATATGTTGTGCGTTAAATACAATATTGCCCCATCTATTTACAATGATAAATTGGTCTAAAATAATGCCATTTTTATTTAATAAATTCAACTCGTCATTTCTGCCATCATTATTTGGTGAAAACGCAGTTGGCACAAATACATTGTCACAACAAACTTTTTCAACAATGGTTATTGTTGTAGTAACTGTGCAATCGTTCACATCTTTTGCAGTAATAGTGTAGTTGCCAAAATCGAGGCCACTAAAAATCCCAGCGTAATTTTGAGTATTCGTTGGTTCTAAATAATAAGTAATTAAATTAGTTCCACCTGAAGCCACTGCAATAATTTTAGCGTAGTTACTCGATCCACATTCATCAGCAATAGAATTTACAGATACAAATTTTAATTCATTTGGGGCTTGAACGGTAAGCGTTGTTACATTGCTACAAGCGTTGTTATCAACTACGGTTACTGTGTAGTTTCCTGCAGCTAAATTGCTAAAAAATCCATTGGAGTTGGTACTTCCTCCGGGAGATAAACTGTAATTACTAATCGGTATGGAGCCATTCGTTGCCAAGGCTATAATTTCTCCGTCATTAGAATTAAAACATTTAATATCTGTTATGGTAGTTGCTAAAAAAGAGGGTGCATTATTGCTGATTAATTCGGTTGTAGAAGTTGCAGTACATCCTTTAGAGTCTTTAACTGTAATTGTATAAATATTAGATGTTAAGCTGTTGAAATTAGGCGTTGTGCTATAATTTATGCCATTTATAGAATAATTTAATTGACCATTTCCACCAACTGCATTAATGATTATTTCACCATCATTGTTAGGTGTGCATCCTGGTTGTTTTATTAAAATATTATTGATAATAATAGGATTAGGAGCCGAAATGGTGAACGCACTACTTACGGTGCATCCTTGCGCATCAATAGCGGTAACAGTATAGTTACCAGAAGATAAATTTCCAAAAAAACCAATCGTGTTTGTATTTGTACTCCCGTTTAAACTATAATTAATGGTGCCAGTACCTCCACTTGCATTGATGGTAACAATACCTGCATTACTACCAGCGCAAATAATATCTTGAAGGGTGAAATTCGTAATTGTTACAGGGTTTGGTTGACCTAATGTGATTGTATTTACTGCAGTGCATGAATTTGCATCAGTAGAAATAATCGTATAAATACCAGCACTCAAATTAGAGAAAACGCCTGAGTTATTATTCATATTTCCAGGATTTAATATATAAGATAAACCACCAGCTCCACCAGTTGCCGTTACATTAATAGAGCCATTTGCATAACCATTGCAAATAGGCTGCATGTTACTTGTGTTTACATTAATTGCATTTGTGCCTCCAATAGTTGTGGTAGATGATATTCCACAACCAGCGGCATCAATCACATTAACAGTATAATTGCCAGCCAATAAATTGGAGAAAACACCATTGTTATTTGTAGTATTAGTCGGAAGTAATGTATATGAAATTGCTCCACTTCCATTGCTTAAAGTAGAAGTTATTGAGCCAGTATTTGTTCCAAAACACAATGCATTAACCGAAGAAATAGTATTACTAACTGTGACTACTGTATTGGAAATAGATGAAGGAGCGTTACAAGGACCATTCACAGTTAATGTTACATTGTAAGTACCCGGTGCAGAAAATTGATGCATCGGATTCGTTACAACACTTGTATTACTTGCACCTGATGTAGCATCTCCAAAATTCCAACTAAATCCAGATGGACATAGGGTAGAAGTATTTGTAAATTGATATTGTAAAGAGGTTGGGGTACAAGCGAAGGTAAAATTAGCATTGTTTGCAGGAGCTTCACCAATCGTGATATTGTCAAATGCAATCCCATCAAAATTATTGCAAGTCGATCCTGCACCAAAAGCAAATCTAAATTTTACATTAGCTACACCAGCCAAGTTTGACATACAATGTTGCGCCACAACCCAACCAGCACTCCCACTATTTGAAGTACAAGGAGATGGGAAAGTAGCCACTGAACCAGCCCAACCATGTTTGGTAGATGTCAAAGCTGGGTTGCAACCTGAAGACACACCTAAATGTGTTATATTATTATTATTGAACCAATTTTGGTTTAAACAATCAATAGGGTCATTAAAAGCACCAACATTTATCCAAGTTGTTCCATTATTTAGTGAATATTGAAAAGTAGCACCATCATAATTCTTTTCACTTTCCCAATAAATATTAAATTTAACATGAGGTTTTGTTAAAGCGGTAAAATCAAAACAAGGGCTTTCAACCCAACTACGTTCACAACTATTGTAACTAGAACCATTTAACCCTCCAGTTACCCAACACTTTAAACCATTCCCTGCGGTTGTAATATATGCTTTATTTGGAGCACCCCATGCCCAATCCGATAATGCACCACCAGTAGTCCAACCTCCAGTATTGCTCTCAAAACTTTCGTTGTAAGGAAAGCTGTTGATTGTAGAAGTACATTGAGAAAAACCTAAAAAGGAGTTTAATAACAATAACAGAATGAGTAAAAATTTATTCATTTTTTTTAAAAAAATATTTGAACCTGCAAAAGTAGTAAATTTACTTGTCTAATTATATAATAATCAATATGATTAAAATATTATTTTTAATAA
>CANHNT010000222.1 GCA_947461985.1 Bacteroidota bacterium
AATGTGATGAAAAAAAACAAACACCAAAGCAAGCCTTCTTTTTTATGATTGAGCCACATATAAACCAACAAAAACAAATAAATAGGCGACCAAAAATATGGATTTCTAACAAAAGGCATCACCACATCAAATAATGAATTTGCCCATTTTATATGAATGAGTTCAAGAATTGTTTCGTCTATATGTTGGATAAATTCTAGCATTTTACACCACAGAGTTAATTGAGTTTAACACAGAGGTCACAAAGTTATAATTTTAAATTTAACCACAGAGCAAATTGAATCTAGCACAGAGAAAACAAATATATTCATTCCAATAAAAACATCAGCAGCCTTTGTTGTAATAATTTATTAAATTATTCTCTTTTCCCTCTTATATTTAGTATCAAGAAAAGTCTCTGATATCTCTGTGTAAATCTCTAATTTCTCTGTGGTTAAAACCACTATTTTTCAAAAATCAAAATCATTCTCGGCGATTCAATTTCATCATATTTTTCAAAATAATAATTGCCAAATGTGTCTTTATGTTTCAATCCTTCATGTTCAAAAATAGCAATCATTTCAGCTAAATGAAAACTATTCACAGCTTCCTGAAAATGATATTTATTTTCGCCATCTGTAATAGCAATTTTTTTTATTAATTGATTTTCTGTGTAACTTCTTTTTATATCAAATGTAATATTATCAATGGTTTGAGTTTCTGTTTGATTATTCTCAATATTTGTTCTGGCATGTTGTTGGTTTACAAAATCGATGATTAATGTTCCTCCTTTTTTCAATCCAACGGCCATGCTTTTAGCTGCCAAATGATTATCATGCGCAGAATTAAAATAGCCAAAGCTGGTAAACAAATTGCACACTACATCATAATAATTGACTCTAAAAACAGTGCGCATATCTTGTACATAAAAATGTAGATTTTCAGTTTCAAATTGCTGCGCATGAACGATACTTTGAGGCGACAAATCAAGGCCCGTTACATCTAATCCAAATTTAGAAAATGCGATTGAATGCCTGCCTTTGCCACAAGCTAAATCCAGCAATCTGCAATTCGGCAGCAATTGAAAATGGGCTACACAATTTTTTACAAATAAAATGGCTTCATCATCAGTTCTATTTTTATATAAAGTATGATAATAGGGTGAATCAAACCAATTTTTAAACCAATCTTTCATTATAAATTTTATTAATGGGTGTAATTTATCAAAATTATGCAAATGATTTGCCTAAATTTGCACCTAAAATAAACGTTTTGGCATTAATAAAATCAATTTCAGGAATAAGAGGGACTATTGGAGGTAAAGCAGATGAAGGTTTAACACCCATAGATGTGGTGAAATATACTGCTGCATTTGGTAGCTGGGTTACAGAACAATCGAATATAAATAAAATTGTTGTAGGACGAGATGGACGAATGAGCGGTGAAATTGTTCGAAATTTAGTAGTCAGTACTTTACAATCGTTAGGAATAGAAGTGATTGATTTAGGTTTAAGCACTACCCCAACGGTAGAAATGGCTGTAAAAATGGAAAATGCTGGTGGAGGAATTATCATTACTGCTAGCCACAATCCTAAAGAATGGAATGCATTGAAACTCTTAAATAAAGAAGGAGAATTTATTTCTGGTTCAGATGGAGAAGCTGTATTGTCAAAAGGCAATCAAGCCGATTTTATTTTTGCAGATGTAAATAAACTAGGTCATGTGGTATTGGACGATAGCTATATGGATAAACACACACAAGCTATTTTAAATCATCCATTGGTTGATGCGAATGCCATTGCTTCTAAAAATTTTAAAATAATTGTAGATGCTATTAATAGCACAGGTGCCACATTTGTTCCCTATTTATTAGAAAAATTAGGGGTGAAAAATATAGAAGTATTAAATGCAGAAGTAACCGGAAAATTTGCGCACAATCCTGAACCATTGCCCGAAAACTTAAATGAAATTGCCAGTGTAGTGGTTAAACAAAAAGCAGATTTAGGAATTGTAGTGGATCCTGATGTAGATCGACTTTGTTTTGTATGCGAAGATGGTTCCTTTTTTGGGGAAGAATATACCCTCGTTTCTATTGCTGATTATATTTTAATGAACAAAAAAGGAGGCAACACGGTTTCAAATATGTCTAGCACTCGTGCTTTAAAAGACGTTACGTTAAAACATGGAGGAGAATATTTTGCCAGTGCAGTTGGAGAAGTCAATGTGGTTAACAGAATGAAAGAAAAAAATGCAGTCATAGGTGGGGAAGGCAATGGAGGTGTTATCATTCCTGAGTTACATTATGGACGTGACTCCTTAATTGGAATAGCCTTATTTTTAACTCATTTAGCGAAGTATGATAAGCCAGTGTCTGATTTACGTAGAACTTATCCGAACTATTATATGTCTAAAAATAAAATAGAATTGACTGAAGGCATCGACATCAAACATATTTTTACAGGTATTCAAGAAAAATATAAACATCAACCAATTAATACAGAAGATGGTTTAAAAATTGATTTTGACAATGAGTGGGTTCACTTAAGAACATCGAATACTGAACCTATTATTCGAATTTATACTGAAAGTACATCAGAAACGACTGCCAATAATATCGCTAAAAAAATCATGATGGACATCAGTGAATTAATGAAGGAAACACATTAACGGATCGAAAAAAATCATTTTACAATATAATTCAAATAAAAAAGTTGCATTTCTCTTTTTTGAATGCTAATTTTAAACTTTAGAAAAAAGCAAATTATGCTAAAGAAATTATTATTATTAAGTTTATGCCTCATTTTGGTACTTTCAAGTGAAGCACAAAACATGCGACGCATTTTGAAAAAAAGAACAGCAGAAGCTTGTGTAAACGGAAGTATTGGTTACTATGGCAATCCACACTGGTCTGCTGGTGTCAACATTCATTATTTACATGGAATTGGTAGAAAAAAACAATGGCTTAGCGTTGGTGGTGGTTTAAGAGCATTGGCTTTTAGTACTAAAAAAAGAAGTTACAGCACATCAAGTTATGATTTAAAAGCATTAAACATTGGTGGTGGTGATACTGTTTATATGCCTGAAGTTCAAACCAACACCCTCAACGCTTACTTTGCAATGAAATTGCATATCAAAAGAGGCGTAGATATATTTTTTACAACAGATATTGCAGGCATTAATTTCGGGGACTCAAAATCAGGTTATTTTCGTTCTTATGAAACAGACCCAATTCCTCCAGGCACTAAAGTTCGTTCAGAGCCTTATGCTTTTAATTATAATGGAGCCTATTTTACCGAAAGTTATGGCAGCGTAATGTCGGAGCTTTATGGTTCATTTCGTTTAAATGAAGTTTTAAAATGGAGATTGGGGTTAAATTATTACAGAAACGAATATAAAATCGATAGAAACATCCCAATGAATGGGAAACGTTTTTCTCAAGGTCATTTTATGGTTATGACAGGTTTAGCGTTTGATATTCGATGGCACAAAACAGTTGAACAATCAAGGTATTTATTGTATTAATACTAAAAAAATTGTCAAAAAAATGAGAAGCAACTCTGGTTGCTTTTTTTTATTTACTTTTGTGCCACTTTGAACGAAAATAAATCCATAGCATTTCACACATTAGGTTGTAAACTTAATTTTTCTGAAACATCCACAATTACTCGATTGTTTGATGAAGAAGGTTTTGAAAAAAAAGAATTTACTCAAGAAGCCGATGTATATGTGATTAACACTTGCTCAG
>CANHNT010000223.1 GCA_947461985.1 Bacteroidota bacterium
CATAGATCTGAACAATTTTACCAATAATCATAGTAGTATTGTTGATTGAAATATCCACTTTCTCTTTAAAGGCAACACCTAATTGGATGTTACATTCTGCTACAAAAGGCGCAAAGAAATGGTCTTTGAATTCCGTGGTTAAACCTGTAGCATCAAATTCGGAAATTTCGGTATCGTATCTTGCTGAAGTTTGATGGGCTTGTTTATAAATGGCCTCATTAATATGATTGATGGTATAAAACCCGGTTTCCATAATATTGTTCATCGTATCGCGCTCGGGAGGACTTGGACGAAACAAAAGTGCTATTAATGGCGGATTGGCCCCAAGGTGAAAAAGAGAACTAAAAATAGCTAAATTGTCATTCCCTTTTTGATCCGAAGTACCTACCAATACAACACTTTTGAATCCACCTAAACTATTGATCAGATGCACCCGAACGTGTTTTTCCATTTCCATTATATTGGCTAAAGTGAGGTGTTTTTTCATATAGCAATCATTTAAATTAAAGCCAGAAAATTATTTTTATTGGTTTAACACAATCCACTTTTTATCGCTATTCAACTTAAAAGTACCTAGGTGTTCTTTGTTCCATTCTTGTGGTGCAATTAACGACAGAAAAGGCAATCCATCATTGCCGAGATACAAATGGTAAATTTCGCCAATAACCGGTTCAAAAGAAAATTTAGCGTTGTAAACCAATTCGTTCCATTCATACTCACGCATTAAATTCTCATATTGCGTTTTGAGTTCCACAAACTTCTGCTCGAATTCTTTATTTACCTTATGAATGCTACTACTTTTCCAAGAAACCAAATTATCAACCTTGATTACGGGTGCACCAACACTTGTAGCATAGGGCAATAAACGAGCATGGTATCCCTTTTCTTCTGAAAACACTACATTATCGGGTCTTTCTTTTTTCATTTTTTATCTTGTAAATTGAATTATCGCTTTGAAATTTTATTATTTGAAATAGAATGATGTAACATGCATTTGAATCGATCGATACCGGCAACAGGTATGGTTACGTGTTTGGTTTTACAATTTTCAACTCGTTCGCACTATAATTTGTTTATTATTTTTTAATAATAGTTAAACAAAATTAGTTGTTTTTTGTATCACTTTAATGTTTTTAATGAAAAATAATTAATGTCATAAGCCCTAAATTGTGATAAAAATAATATGCTTATTTTTGTTGAAACTTAAAAGTCATTATGCAATTTATCCAAGCCAATGGTTATTCTATTTATTTTAATGAAAATGGATACGAGGCACTCAACAAATATTTAGCCGAACACCAACATTCTAATTTGTTTATCATTGCAGACACCAATACTAATGAGTATTGCTTGCCTACTTTCTTACCTAATATAGAAACCGAACTGACCATTGAAATCATTGAATTTGATGCTGGAGAAAGTTTTAAAAATATAGATACCTGTGTTGAAATTTGGAAAGTATTAACTGAATTGGGTGCAGACCGAAAAAGCCTGCTAATCACTTTAGGAGGTGGCGTGGTAAGTGATTTAGGAGGTTTTATAGCTTCTACTTTTAAAAGAGGCATCGATTTTATTCATGTGCCAACCACATTATTAGCTATGGTAGATGCTTCTATAGGTGGAAAAAACGGGGTGGATTTGGGAAATTTAAAAAACCAAATTGGCGTAATTAACACACCTAAAATGGTGTTGGTAGATACTCAGTATTTGGAAACACTCCCTCAAAATGAAATGCGCTCTGGATTGGCCGAAATGCTCAAACACGGATTAATTAATGACCCTGTCTATTGGGAAAAATTCCTAGATTTGAGTGCAATTGATTTTAGTGATTTTGATGAATTGATTTATACTTCTATCCAAATAAAAAACAATATTGTCAAACTTGATCCAACGGAAAATGGCATTCGAAAAGGGCTCAATTTTGGACATACCTTAGGACATGCTATCGAGAGTTATTTCTTAGAAAATGAAAATAAAGAAACCTTGCTACATGGTGAAGCTATTGCTGCGGGAATGATTTTAGAGAGTTTTATTTCTTGGAAAAAAAAGTTGATTTCTCCAGAGGAATATATTCAAATTAAGACTACCATTAATACTATTTTTGAAAACATTCTTTTTGAAGAAAATGACTTAGCCCCTATCCTCGAGTTACTCATTCATGACAAGAAAAACGAGTTTGGTAATATTCAATTTGCATTGATAGAAGGGATTGGAAAAACAAAAATAAATCAAGAAGTTGAAAATGAAATGATTAAACAAGCTTTTTTGGATTATAAATCTTAATATTTTTTTAATAAAAGGGTTGCAAATCGGATATTTAATTTTTTACATTTGCCTTAATGAATAAAAACAAAAATACAGGTAAACAATCTTTCCGCAAGAGCGAAAACAATAATTCTTATTTGGGATTATTGGATCGTTTTATTGCGGTAAAAGGAATCTTGAAATTTGATTTTCTTCAAAACAGCAACATTTATCAAGAGAACCTTCAAATTGTTTTCGCAAATATTCGGGTTTGAAAATTAGATTCATTTAATTTTTTCAATTACTTTTAATCTAAAATTACCGACAAATAAATGAATACTAAATATTCCGATTTAATAAACCAAACGTATTATTTCCCTCAAGAGGAGTTCACTTTAAACAAAGACAACCTACAATTTCACAATATCGATTTGATGAAATTAGTAGAACAATACGGAACCCCACTAAAATTCACTTATTTACCTCAGATTTCCAAAAATATCAACAGAGCCAAAACTTGGTTCCGAAATGCAATGGAAAAAAACAAATACGACGGTAAATACTTCTATTGCTACTGCACAAAAAGCTCTCATTTTGAATACATTATGAATGAGGCTTTCAAAAATAATGTCCACATTGAAACATCATCGGCGTTTGATATTAATATCGTCGAAAATTTGATGCAATCTGGAAAAATAAACAAAAGCACTTATGTGATTTGTAACGGCTTCAAAAGAGACCAATACATTGAAAACATTGCTCGAATCATCAATAATGGTCATAAAAACACCATTCCAATCATTGATAATTACGAAGAATTGGATTTGCTTCAAGCACAAATCAAAGGAAAATTCAAAATTGGTATCCGAATTGCTGCCGAAGAAGAACCTAAATTTGAGTTCTATACTTCCAGATTAGGAATTGGATATAGAAATATTGTCCCTTTTTACAAAAAACAAATTCAAGAAAATAAAAAATTGGAACTTAAAATGTTGCACTTTTTTATCAATACGGGTATTAACGACAATGCCTACTATTGGAATGAATTGGTAAAATGTATTAAAGTATATGTGGCCCTTAAAAAAGAATGTCCTTCATTAGATAGTCTTAATATTGGTGGTGGATTTCCTATTAAAAATTCATTGGCATTCGAATACGATTATCAATATATGATTGACGAAATCATCAATCAAATTAAGATTGCGTGTGATGAAGCTGAAGTGGCTGTACCCAATATATTTACAGAATTTGGTTCTTTCACCGTTGGAGAAAGTGGCGGTGCTATTTACCAAGTTTTATACCAAAAACAGCAAAATGACAGGGAAAAATGGAATATGATTGATTCATCTTTTATTACCACTTTACCAGATACCTGGGCGATAAACAAGCGTTTTGTAATGCTTGCTGTAAACCGTTGGAACGATACCTACGAAAGGGTTTTATTAGGTGGAATGACTTGTGATAGCGA
>CANHNT010000224.1 GCA_947461985.1 Bacteroidota bacterium
CGTATTAACCATTGATGATAAATATTTATTTACATCCCCAATTCATATTGGTAATTTCTCCATGCAACGCAGCTTCTTTAAAAATTATTTGCAAGTACAAATTGGGATTAAAAATTTATTTAATATTCAAAATGCCAGATTAAATGGAGCAACCGATGTGCAAGGTAATGCCCATACGAGTAGTACAGGAATGCAGTTATTTCCTGCCCGTAGCATGTTTTTTAATTTTATATATTCATTATAAGGTTCTTTTTTGTTAAATTTTACCTTTGGCACAATGTTTGTCCTAAATTTACCAATTAAATTAAACGATTATGTGTTACAATAACAGTGAAATTCTTTTCAATAAGAAAAAATTAAAATCTCCCTTAGAGCAATCAACCCAAACAGCTAAAAAAATATTGTATATTTTGGATGAGGTAAATGTGGTAGAAAAAGGGGAAGACTCTTGTGAACTTGTAAATCTATATACCAAACGCATTAATAAGTCATCTCAGAGTTTAACAAAAAAACTTCAGCACAATAATTTTAGACCTTTCGAATTTTTGGTAAATAGAAATTAATTCTATACTTTTACTCTAAATTATACAATCTGACAAATCTCTACATTTAATTTATACTTTTTTTAACGTAAAGTTTCTACAAAATAGAAACTTCTTTAAACGAGTATTTTATTTTTTTAACTTAAAAACAGAGATCCGCTTATAGTCAAAACTTCTACTTAATTCTTTTATTGTTCACTCAATTAAGCAGATTTTTTATGGCTATCAAACACACCAAACTTACTGACCAAGAGCTTATCGTGCTCATCAATCGAAATGATGAAACAGCAATTGCTGCATTTTTAAATCGGTACAAAAACAAATTTTACACCACTGTTTTTTTTATAGTGAAAGACCACTATGTGGCCGATGATGTTTTTCAAGATGGTTGCATTAAAATCATTGATTTAATAAGAAAAGGAAAATACAATGAGGATGGTAAATTTTTACCATGGGCTATGCGTATTATAAGAAATTTAGCAATGGATTATTTGCGTCATGAAAAAAGATTGCCTAAAATAACGTTTCCCGATGGTACCGATATATTTTCTGTGCTTGAGTTTGAAGATAGTCCTGCTATTGATGAAAAGCAATTAGAATTAACAGGCAGTAGAGCAAAGGAAATGTTGCTCCAACTATCTCACGAGCAACGAGAAGTGATTATACTTCGTTTATTCGGCAATTTAAGTTTTAATGAAATCGCTAAAATAACGAATGTGAGTGTAAATACAGCCTTGGGAAGAATGCGTTATGGTTTAATAAACCTTCGAAAAGTAATTACAGAAAATAGGGTTGAGTTGTGATGACTTTACTCGTATCCTACTCCAATTGCACAAAACATTTCTACACCAATGCCAATGGCTTGGTCATAAATATCGAATTGTGCATTGTGCACTGGGTAGGTAAATTTGTCTTCAAACGAAGTGCCTATTCTGAAAAAACAACCCGGAACTTCATGCGTGTAAAAACTAAAATCTTCTGCAGCCATACGTAGGTCTAGCTCAACGGTATTTTCTTTTCCTACCGTATTTTCAGCAATGGTTTTCACTTTTGCTGTCACTTCAGGATTATTAAATAAAGACGGATAACCCATAGGAATTTCAACATCGGCATCGCCACCTAAAGCACGGCATAATTCAATGGTATGTTTTTTTATTAGCTCATGTGCTTTTGCTCTCCAAGCTTCATCCATGCAACGCAAGGTCCCTTCTATTTTTACTTCACTCGGAATTACGTTGCCAGCATTTCCTCCATGAATTTTTCCAAAGCTCAATACTGAGGGTTGCAACGGATTGCAATTTCGAGAAATAATTTGTTGCAAACTCACCAATAAATTGGCTGAAATAATAATTGGGTCTACCGTTTGATGAGGCAAAGCAGCATGACCACCTTTTCCTTTTACGGTAATATAAATTTCATCGGCACTTGCCATATATTGTCCTGCTCGGTAGCCCACTTTTCCGTAAGGCAAATGAGGATACACATGCAATGCAAAAATGGCTTGCGGTTTAGGATTTTCTAAAACCTTGTCTCTAATTAAAAGGCTAGCTCCACCGGGATGTTTTTCTTCGCCCGGTTGAAAAATGAGTTTAATCGTTCCTTCCCAATTGTCTTTAGTTTGTTGCAAAATTTTTGCAGCGCCTAACATACAAGTTGCATGCACATCATGTCCGCAAGCATGCATAACACCCACGTTTTTTGATTTATAGGAAACTTCGTTTAATTCAGTAATCGGCAAGGCATCCATATCGCAACGAAGTGCTATTACTTTGCTATCTGGGTTTTTACCTTTTATAATTGCTAAAATGCCGTTGCCTTCTTTGCCCTGCTCTAATGCGCCTAAACCTCGGGTGAAATCAATATTCCAACTCGTTAATTTATCCGCAATAAAATTGGCTGTATTTTTTTCTTGAAAAGATAATTCAGGATTTGAATGAATGTGATGTCTAAAAGAAATAAACTCTTCTAAATTTTCGGCAACTAAGGCTTTAATATTCATACTATATTTTATAAAGGATTTTACAGAACCCTCTTTTGGAGGGCATGAAGGCTTTATTGAGTTACATTAATATTTTTGATCGTAACTAAATCAGGCACAATAAATGAGGCAGGAAAAGCTGCCATTAAACGACGCATAAATTTAGTCGCATCATTTTTATCATCAAAATCGCCTATTTTAATTTTGTAAGAAGGCACGTTATAACTTAAATAAGAACGAGTGCCAGGGAAAGCTCTTGCAAAATTATTTTTAGCCGTTAACGCAGCATTTTTATCAGCTCCATTATAAATCACGATTCGATATCCTTTTACGGTATAAATGCTCCCTGTAACTTGTTTTTTTCCATCAGCAGATACGATGGGTTTGTATAATGGAATTTCTTTTGCTTTGATTTCTGCTTTTTCGGAAGCATCAATTTTTGCTAACAATGCCGGGCGTTTATCCAAAATATCCAATCGGGGGTCTTTGGTAACGGTCGCAAATTCTTCTACTGCTGTTGTATCAGTTATTTCGGTTTGTGCTTTTGCCATCATGGATATGGAGCAAAATAATATGAAAGTAAAAATGTATCTCATGTTTTGTAGTCTGTGTTTTATACTCATTGTGTTGATAAAATTTTCATAGTAAAATTGAGCATAGCAAAAATTGGGCTACAGAAAATTTTATAATCGAAATTACTTTGCAAATGTAATATTTTTATTTTTCAGAAGTAGCAATTAACGCTTACTTGAAATTTTTTAACAGATTGGGTGTCTTTTGTGTCCTTATCATTTCACTAAAAAAATGTACTTTGCAACTAAATAAATTGAATATGGGTTCTCAAAAAGTATTGGTCATTGGGGCATCAGAAAAGACAGACCGTTACAGTAACAAAGCCAGTCGGATGTTACGAAAATACCATTATGAGGTAGTGGCTATTGGCAATAAAGCAGGTAAAATAGAAGATGTTTCATTTGGAATCGAAAAAATAGCCTTCAAAAATATTGATACCGTAACCTTGTACATTGGCGAAAAGCATCAACTAGCCTATTATGATTATGTACTTTCATTAAACCCTAGGCGTATTATTTTTAACCCAGGAACCGAAAACGATGCATTTGAAAAAATGGCTAAAGCGCAAAATATACAATGTTTAGAAGCTTGTACTTTAGTCATGTTAAGCAC